>DASPXY010001174.1:0-5590 GCA_035637055.1 Gemmataceae bacterium
TTCGTGCCTTGGCCGTGATTTCCCCGTCTGGCACGCCACTACCGCCCTTGGAAGCCTGGTTCTGAAAGCTGACCAGCGTAAACTCCTCACCAAGGAGTGCTCCGAGGATGAACTCGATGCGCGGTAGCACCAACGAGCGGAGTACGGCCAGAATAGAAGCCGTGACGCGGTTCTCGCCTTGGCGATACGTCGAAAAGATTCCCTCGTCCACGGTTCCCCTCCCGGACTGTTACGAAAACCCGAGCCCCCGCGGTCACTTGTTCTGGAACATCTTGCTCTGGACAATTTCATGTACGAGCGTCCGCAAACCGTAATCGCGGCCGCGGATGCTGCGCACAATGGCGTCGATCTCCGGCTGATCGGCCAGCTGCGTCGCCGCGCCGGTCGCGTAGGTCATGAGTTTCGTGGTCAAGGCACGGGCGATCTGGTCCTTGTCGCGCAGGAGCAACTGCTTGAACTCGTCGATGTCGCGGAAGGGTTGCCCGTCCGGCATGACGTCGCCGGGGTCCACCTTGCGGCCCTCGCGATAATGCATCTTGCGGCCATCGATGGTCACCGCTTTTCCATTCCCCGTCGTCCGGTAGTAATCGCGCCAGCCGCCGATGACGTCGAAACTCTCCAGCGCAAATCCGGGCGGGTCGATCTTGGCGTGGCAACTTGCGCAGGTAGCGACCTGCCGGTGCTTGGCCAGCTGTTCGCGGATCGTGGTCGCGCCGCGAATATCCGGCTCTACGGCCGGGATCCCGTCAGGCGGCCGCGGCGGCGGTGTCCCGAGAATGCGCTCCAATACCCAGGCCCCTCGCAGGACCGGCGAGGTGTACGTCCCGTTGGCCGTCACCTTGAGGACACTCGCCATCGTTAGCACGCCGCCTCTGTGGCTGTCCTTCGGCAACGCTACCTTACGAAACTCCCACCCATCCACACCGGGGATGCCGTAATGTTTCGCCAGCCGGCCGTTGAGCATCGTGAAGTCGGAATGCACGAAATTGGTCAGGCTCAGGTCGTTTTTCAGCACCTCCTCGAAGAACAGGTAGGTCTCCCGGAGCATCGACGCCTTGAGCATGTCGTCATATTCCGGATACAGGAGGTGACTTGGCATCGTGGCGTCGATGTCGCGCAGATTGAGCCACTGCCCAACGAAGTTCTGCGTGAAGGCGGCCGCCTTCCGATCGCGAAGCATACGCTCCACTTGCTTGCGAACTGTATCCGGCTGAGTCAGTTTGCGCTGCTCGGCGAGGGTGAGGAGTTCCTCATCAGGCATCGTGCTCCACAGGAAGTACGACAGCCGGCTGGCAAGGGCGAAGTCGTCGAGCTTGCCGGGCCGCTCGCGCAGGAACAGGAACTCCGGCGAAACCATCAAGCCCATGAGGCCCACGCGCACCGCCCGCTCGAACGAATACTTCTCGCCAAGTTTAGCCTTTACCAGACCGAGAAACGGCTTGATGTCGTCGTCGGTCACCGTGCGGCGGAAGGCGCGGCGGGCGAAGGTGAGAAGGATTTGCCGAGCGTCGGCCTCGGGGTTCTTCGAGTCCACCTCGACCCGGTTGCGATTGTTGAAAATGGGTGCGGGCTTTTGCGAGAGATCACCGAAGATGCGGCGGTGGCTCTCGGGCGGCCAGGTGTCGTGCAGCGGGCCTTCCACCTCCACCCACTGCACCGCCAGCCCTGGCCCATCGTAGGTGGCGGCACCGATCTTGTGTACCGTCTGGGCGCTTGCCAGCCCGTACGGGAGGAGCCGAATGGTACTGCGCGCCTCCAGATGATCGACGAACTCGACAACTGCCGGCTTCTCGGCGGGGGCGTCGAAGTAGCCGACCAGGTGAGTCTTCCCCGCCATGAGCATGGTGCCGGCCTGCACGCGGTAGGTAACCGGCTTGCCGGCGCTTTGAAAGCCGGAGGCGGAGATGCGGAAGCGATACTTGCCGCGGTCCGGCGGATAGAACGGGCTGAGCGTGACCGCCTGCCAGGCTGAGGATGAGAAGCACACGACGGCGTCATCGAGGTGGCGGAAGACGCGCTCGGTGGTCACCTTGACCTGGTGAGTGTCCTTGAGGCTGTAGCGTTTCTTGACGAGCGTCGGCCGCGGCCCGTTGGCGATGGCGACGTTCAGGGCTTTCTCGGCCGCTTCCAGGTAGCGCTCCATCAGGAAGGAGGAGACGTGCAGCGCCGAGCCGACATTGTCAAAACCGTCCGCCGAGCCGTCCTCGGGCAGCACGTCGATCACATCGAGATCCACGCCCAGGAGGTCGCGGAGGGTGTTCTGATACTCGACGCGGTTGAGCCGCCGCAGGACCGTTCGGCCCTGCGCACGGCGAGCCGCATCCGCTGCCTGGACCTGCTTGCCAATCCAGTCGGACAGGGCCCGGCCTTCCTGTTCGGAAGGCCGCGGTTTCGACTTCGGCGGCATCTCCCCCGCCGTGACGCGCTTCAGCACGGCGTGCCATCGTTCGCGGGTGCCCTCATCGGCAAAGTCCGGTGCCAGCCGGTCCAGGCGAAAATCGCCCTTGGGCTTCTCCGCCCCGTGACATTCGAGGCAGTGGCGGGCGAGAAACGGACGCACCAGTTCGGCATACCCCTTGGCATCTTGCCCCTTCGCACCTGGAGGCACTTGCGCTTGAGAGGTCGCATTCAGTCGGTGCTCCCACAGTGCCGTCCCGAGCGTCAGAACTGCAATGACCGCACACGCCCAGGCCCGGTACGACCCCGCGGCGGTTTTCCAAAACAGCAACATTACTCTCCCCCTCGGGTGATCGTCATCTTTCGCAGGTAGTGTGGGCCGACTCCAGAGGTTCCAGGTTGGAATCCGGGCTTGATCGATTGCTGGCGGGTTACAGTTCGTGATGCAGCCACGATCACAGGTCGATTGAATGTAGAGTAACTGGGGGAAGGGGTAATGGGCAAATGGAAACTGGAAAAGAAAAAGGGCCACCGCAGGGCTTTACCTTGCAGTGGGCCGGGGAGACTACTGCTGATACTCTCCTTTTGAACTTGGCGGCGGGGTGTTGGCGCAGCAGCCGTTTGAGCTTCCGCGACGAGGCGGATTCCGCCGTTTCGAGCGGAACCTGCTTGCCGTCGATCTTGGTGTCGCGGGAGTCGGAGCCTTGTGACGTGAGCAGTTGCGGGGGCGGGGAGTAACAAATCCTCCCCAAGATCCAAAGGTGACGAAAGGTGCATCACCCTTCGGTTGCGGAGGAAAGTAGCAGGACAAGCCCCTGATGTACCGGAATTGCTCCCGGCCCTGGATCGGGACGACCTCGTGCGCTCCAAGTCGCCGTAAGTCGCGGGATGGACGGTGTTGTCGCCGTGACCACCCCTTCGGCGGAGCAGCCCTCTGGTTGGGTAATCCCGGCCAGAGCTGTCTCTTTGCGTCACCCCCTCGCGGAGGTTTTGCCCTTTCGAGGATGAAAGGCGTTGGACCCAGGCATGACCCAGGAGCTTGCCCCCAGCGCTGCCGCTAAAACCGGCAGCAGCCGTTGCTGTCAAAATCTACGCCACGTTCCGCACTTTGACAAATGAGATTGCTCCCCCGCCAGAGAAGTCCCCTGTCCTCGTGAGTCTTCCCACTCGCCGCTGACCCACCCCCTTGTTCCCCCTGCGCCGACGGCGCAGTCCCCTTTCGGCGTGTCTTGACCCTTTTCCGTGCATCTGGTAGAGCCGCCTGCCGATTCTATAGATCGGGCATGTGCGCGGCGCATCACACGTTCCACCCGCTCGAGCACAGCCCCTCGGAATGGAGAGTCCCATGCAGGTCCCCAACCCAGAGAGCGGGACAACCAAGCAGTTGACCAGCCTCATCCTCCCGGCGTACAACGCGGAGGCGCGCGTCGAGCGGACCTGGCACGAACTCAAGAGCTTTTTGCGATCTGCGCCCGGCCACTGGGAGGTACTCTTCATCTGCGACGGCTGTACCGACGGCACCCCCGACCGCCTCGCCGAACTGACTCGCTCCGAAGCCCATCGCGTTCGCATCCTCTGCCACCAGCCCAATCGCGGCAAGGGCCACGCCGTTCGCCAGGGACTGCTGGCCGCCCGCGGCGCGTGGCGCGTGTTCACCGACATCGATCTGGCGTATGGCTTCGATGACATTCTTCGCCTGGTGCAGACCTTGCAGGGCGGCGCCGACGTGGCCATCGCCTCGCGTTATCATCCGCAGAGTCGCGTGACGTTGCCGCCACGACTGCAAGGGTACGCCTACCGCCGTTACCTGCAGAGCCTGGTTTTCTCCGTGCTGGTGCGGTTGCTGCTGCCGGTGGCCC
This sequence comes from Gemmataceae bacterium, assembly GCA_035637055.1. GTDB lineage: Bacteria > Planctomycetota > Planctomycetia > Gemmatales > Gemmataceae > DASPXY01. The sequence continues at coordinate 4,257 of DASPXY010001174.1, forward strand.
AGAAGGACACGCAGGCGGGGTTGAAGGGGCTCAGTGCCCGTGCTGCCGACGTGGTCCTGCCGCACCTGCGCTGTTGTGGGTTCGAGTTCGACTGTGAGTTGCTGACCGCCTGTGCCTATTTCAGCCTCCAGGTAGTCGAGGTGCCGGTCTGCGTGCGCTACGAGGACACCGCCAGTACGACCAGCTTCCGCAGTGTCGCGCGGATGATCGGGGAACTCTGGAAGATCCGGCGAACCTGGCGGAAGCGAGCCCTCGAGGAGGCAACGGGCGCGATTGCAAACGGCTCACTTGCGCATCCCGTCCGAGCCACAAGTGAGCCGCTTGCGGCCACGATGGTTGATCCGCGATCTTCAATCCCTCTGGGGAGCTACTGTGGACGGTAAACGCTACCTGATCGTCACCGCGGACGATTTCGGCATCGGGCCGGCCACGTCGCAGGGGATCCTCGACTTGGCAGAGCAAGGACTGCTGAGTTGCACCGTACTGATCGTCAATTCGCCCCATGCCGAGCAAGCAGTACGTGCCTGGCGTCAGGCTGGCGCCCCGATGGAACTGGGCTGGCACCCATGCCTGACTCTCGATGAGCCGGTGCTGCCGGCAGGGCGTGTGCCGAGCCTGGTTGGGCGGGATGGGCGATTCTGGGGATTGGGTCAATTCCTCAAGCGAGTCTGCACGGGCCGGATCAACGCGGCGGAAGTGGAGGCCGAACTGCGCGCCCAGCTGGACAGGTTCGTCGCACTGGTCGGTCGCCTGCCGGTCGTGGTCAACTCGCATCAGCACGTGCAACTGTTCCAGCCGGTCGGCGACATTTTGCTGGATCTCCTGGGCCGGCGCCGGCCGCTGCCCTACGTCCGGCGGATCCGCGAACCGTGGGGCATGCTGTGGCGGGTACCGGGGGCGCGCTTGAAGCGAACCGTTCTGTCCTGGCTGGGCCGGCGCGACGCGCGCCAGCAGGCAATGTACGGTTTTCCCGGCAATGACTGGCTGGCGGGCATCACCGACCCGCGCTGGGTTGCCGATCCACAATTCCTGGTGCGTTGGCTGAGCGGCGTGCCCGGCAGGGTAGTCGAGTTGGCCTGTCACCCTGGACACTGGGACGACACGCTCGTCGGCAGAGACTGCACTCCTGAAGATGGCGGCACACAGCGACGGGTCGGCGAGTTCCGACGGCTGAGCGAGACGAGTTTTCGGGAGGTGTGTGAACGGGTGGGTTTCGTGCTGACGGCGCCGTCGGAGGTGAGGAATTTACACGGGCCGAGGGTCGCCCATGCCGCCTGAGAGGGAGTGCAGAGTACGGAGTACAGAGTATGGACTACCAAGTACGGAGTACCGAG
>DASPXY010001175.1:0-3571 GCA_035637055.1 Gemmataceae bacterium
GCACGACACGTCAAAACGATATTTGGGCCGGATCTCTTCGATCGACGCGCTGAGGTCGTAGCCGAATTTCCGCTCAATAAACGCGCCAATATCGCTTTTGGTGTGGCCGGTGCGGGCCAGGAAGATCGCGGCGGCGACGGCCTCGGCGCCCTTGATGCCTTCGGGGTGGTTGTGCGTCACCTCGGCGCTCCAGCGCGCCCGCACCAGCACCTCGTCGAGCATGCCGTAGGCGAAACCGACGGGGCTGACCCGCATCGCCGAGCCGTTGCCCCAGCTGTAGTACGGTTCGCGACTGTCGGATGCGGCCCAGGCGACGAAGGTGCCGCCGTAGCCCGCCGCCGGGTAAGCGCGGGCGTATTGCTTCAGCAGCTCGACCAGGTCGCCGCCGTGCAGGATGCTGTCGGCAACCGCGACGGTCAGGACGGTATCGTCGGTGAAGCGTGCTTCGGGGTCGAACAGCGGCGCAAAAGCCACTCGTCGCTCGTGGAGCCAGGCTTTTTTGCCCTCGTAGACCGAGCCGATGATGTCTCCCGCAATCGCTCCGAGCATGATGTGTCCCCTCTCCGGAGCGCGGGCGTCCCGCCCGCTTGCGCGATCTCGAAAAAGCGGGCGAGACGCCCGCGCTCCCAGGCGGCTGTTACCCCGGACCGGGGCTCGCGACCGAGGGAAAATACTTGACCAGGCGCACCTCGTTGCCCTTGTCGTTGTAGTCCAGGCGGTCCACCATCGCGCGCGCCATCAGGATACCGAACCCACCCTCGCGCAGCCCCAGCGCCTCGCGGATCGGCAGATGGCCGAGGGGGTCGTCGTGCCGGGCGGCGTGCGGCAGATCGCGCGGATTGAACCCTGGTCCGGTATCGCGAATGACGATGGCGACCTTCTCCCGGTCGATGTGATACGTCACCGTCACCGGCCGCTCGACCTGTCGCTGATGCCCCCACTCGATGGCGTTGACCCCCAGTTCGCGCACGACGCTGGTCAGCTGCTTGACCTGGCCTTGCGACAGCGGCGTGAAAAAGAACAAGGAGGCGAGCAAATGGTTCAATTCTTCCAGGTGGCGGACGTCGCTGCGCAGCTGGAAGTGGATCTCGCCCTCGGCGCCGCGGCGAGTCAGTTCCTCGCGCCAGTCGAAGACTTTCGCGATCGCCTGTTGCAATTCCGCCTCGCTGAACGGTTTGGTCAGGTAGTAGTTGGCGCCGACCTCCAGACCGCGCACCTTGTCCTCGTGGGTGGTGCGGGCGGTGACCATGACGATTGGAATGAGGTTGGTCGTACGGTCCAGTTTTAGCTCGCGGCAGATGTCGTAGCCGTCAACATCGGGGAGCATCAGGTCCAGCAGGATCAAGTCGGGCTTGTGCTGCCGTACCCAGTGAATGACGGGGCCGCCGCGTGTCAGCAAGGTGGACTCGAAGCGCCAGCGGCGCAGCGTCTCCACCAGGAGGAGGCCCATATCCTCATCGTCTTCGACAATCAACGCTCTGCGAAGCATGCGCCTGTCCCATCCTGGAGCGAACGCCGAACCGCCCGGGGCCGGCAGTGGCGTTATTCTTCCACGAACGGACGCGATGTGCAAGTATCAGCTGGAAAGTCGTCAGCGCGAAAGCCCACGGGTTGCAACCCGTGGGCTTGTCCCTCAAACGCTCTGCCGCCAGCGTCGCAGTTCAACCTCGCGGATGACCTTGCGCCGCAGCGCCGCGGTGCGGTCGTAGAGGCCGAACAGGAAGTCGGTGTGAACGCCGCTGAGTTCGTGGCCACGGCGGCGCATCGCCACCGCCGCGGTCGCAAACAGTTGTCGTAGATCCCAGCGCTCTTGCAACTGACCGTACCCGTACATGCAAAATGACGGGATCACGTGCGGCAGGAGACTACCGCTCGGCAGCAGGCCGCAGAAAGCGCCGACCGTCGTGCCCGTGTTCAGCAGTGTCCCGAGGCCCGTCTTGGTGTGATCGCCGATGAACGAGCCAACCTTGTTCCGGCCGGTCGGCACCCTGACGCCGTTGACACTGACGCGGATCATGCCGTAATCGTTGCGCAGGTCGCTCACCTGGGTGCCCGCCCCGAGGTTGACCCACTCGCCGACGTACGAATGGCCAAGGAAGCCATCGTGATACTTGTTGCTATGACCCTGTAGGATGCACGCCTCGACTTCGCCGCCGATGCGGCAGCACGGCCCGATCGTGCCGCCGCGCAACTTCGCTCCCAGGATCCAGCTTTCCGGCCCGACGTAGCAAGGCCCCTCCAGCCGGCTGAAGGAATGCACCACCGCGCCCCGGTCGATCAGCACCGGCCCGTTGCGCGTATCGGCGACGACGAACGGCTCGATGGTGGCCATGGGATCGACGACGAACGATTCCTCCGGCCCCAGCACCGCCACGTTCGTCAGCGTACGCGGCGGCCGCGGCGCGCGGAAGGCGGCCAGATCGTCGTCCAGCGCCGTCGGATTGTGCTCGACCAGATCCCAGAGGTGGCCAGCCATCACTCCGCCTGCGGGCGTGCGCGGCAGAGTGTCCTTGCAATCCTCCACCCACTCTGCGACGGTCTCCGCGGTGCATTCGGGAACGCCGGGCGCGGGCAGCACCACGTAGGCGACCGCTTCGCCGACCAGGCCAATACGCGGTGATTGGCGATCCTCAATGGGCGCTGACGGGAGCCAGCGCGCGTTCACCAGGAGCGTCGTCCCGTCCCGCAGCCAATCCGGGTCGTTGACGGCCAGTTCCGGGTGCATCAGGCGGCAGAGTTCGGCCAGTTCGGGGCGGACCAGCACGCCGACCTCGTCGGCAGCGAACGCCCGGACGTGGCGCTGCAGGAGCGAACCGGCGCCGCACAGCAGGTCGAACGCGGGACGTGTCAGGCTCAGCGGTTCCAGAGCATCGACGCGGCGGTCCTCGAAGATGCAGATGCGCATGGGGGAATTCCTTCACAGAGCGAGGGGTATTTGTTCGTAGTTCCGCCTTTAGGCGGTTGAGGCTGCACCGCCTAAAGGCGGAACTACGAACAGGAGCACTCACTCGACGGTGACGCTCTTGGCGAGGTTGCGCGGCTTGTCGATGTCGCAGCCGCGCAGCAGCGCGATGTGGTACGCCAGCAGTTGCAGCGGTATCGCTGACACCAGCGGTTGCAAATGGTCCGGCGCCTGCGGCACGTAGACCACGTGATCGGCCCGCTCAGCAATCGCCTCGTCCCCTTCGGTGGCAATCGCAATCACCGGGCCGCCGCGTGCCTTGATCTCCTCCAGATTGCCCATCACCTTGTCGTACAACGGGCAGCGCGGCACCAGGAAGATCGACGGCGTGTGCTCGTCCACGAGAGCAATGGGTCCATGTTTCATCTCGGCGGCGGGGTAGCCTTCAGCGTGGATATAACTGATCTCCTTTAGCTTCAAAGCGCCCTCCAGCGCCAGCGGAAACATGTACTGCCGGCCCAGGTAGAGGCAGTTGTTCACCCCGGCATACACCTCGGCGATTTCCTTGACGGCCTCGTGGCAGCGCAGCGCCTCGCGGACCAGATCCGGCATGGCGCGCAGCTCGTCGATGATGCGCGCGCCCGCCAGGCTCGACAGGTGCCGCATGCG
>DASPXY010001176.1:0-12014 GCA_035637055.1 Gemmataceae bacterium
CAATACTCTTGCGCGACGACCACAATTTCACTTATGGAGAGTTTCAATGGGCTATAATCGTTCAGGAACGAAGCGCAGTGCCCGGCTACGGCGGGCAAAGCGCGAACAGGAACGCCTGGCGAAGAAGGGCACCACGCAGGCGCAAACGGCCGCTTCCGGGCAGGGCCAACCGGCCAGCGCGCGAGCCGAATCGCGGTAAGAGGCACTCGCAAGATGAGGCGAGCGGCGCGGCGTGAGCCCGCCGGTCACGCTCACCGGCGGGCTCACGCCGCGCCGCTCGCCCCGGAGATAGAGTCATGGGTGAACCGACCCCGGGCGCACAGCAAATCTTCTCGGCGCGATCCGAGCATGCGGCCGATGATGCCACGGAACAGCCTGAACAGACCCTGCTACGCAGTTCCCCTCCGGCCGTAAGCGCCGAGCCTACGGCGCCAGCCAGCACGCTGCACCCGCCGCGTGTGCCGGTTCCCCACAAACCCATCGCGATCCAGATTCCCGGCTACGAGATCGTGGACGAACTGGGCCGCGGCGGCATGGGCGTGGTCTACAAGGCCCGGCAGGTGCGCCTGGATCGCACGGTCGCCCTGAAAATGATCCTCGCGGGTTCCCACGCCGGCCGCGAGGCACTGGCTCGCTTCTACGCGGAGGCCGCCGCGGTCGCCGGCCTGCAACACCCCAATGTCGTCCAGATTCATGAGGTCGGTGAACAGGAGGGCCAGCCTTACTTTTCGATGGAGTTTGTCGATGGTCCCTCCCTCGACAGGAAACTCGCCGCCACGCCTCAGCCCATCCGGCCCGCGGTGCAACTCATCGAAACGCTCGCGCGGGCCGTGCATGCTGCTCACCAGAAGGGGATCGTTCACCGCGACCTGAAGCCTGCGAATGTCCTGCTCGCCCCTGTGCCGCCGGGGGAATCGGCCACGGCGGACCTGTCGGCCGAGCGGTACTACGGCATCCCCAAGATTACCGATTTCGGACTGGCGAAGCGCGCAGGCGAGGAGAGCGGTCAGACACGCACCGGCGACGTCCTGGGCACGCCGACGTACATGGCGCCCGAACAGGCGGCCGGCAGAACGCGCGAGATCGGCCCGCCCGCGGACGTGTACGCGCTGGGGACCATCCTCTATGAGCTGCTCACAGGCCGGCCGCCGTTCACCGGCGCGACGGCACTGGAAACCATCACGCGCGTGATCGACGAAGATCCCGTACCGCCGGGACGGCACCGTCCGGGATTGCCGCGCGATCTGGAGACTATCTGTCTGAAATGTCTCGAAAAAGCCGCCTATAAGCGGTATGGCAGCGCCCTGGAATTGGCCGACGACTGCGCAGCCTTCCTCCGCGGCGAGCCGCTCAAGGCACGGCCGCGGGGGCGCGTGGAACGTCTGTGGCGCTGGTGCCGGCGCAACCCGCTGGCGGCGAGCCTGCTGATCGCCGTGACGATGGGTGCGCTGTTGGGGCTGTGGCATCTATCGCGGCTTTCGGAGGAGTTGGTGCGGTCGGCGGCCCTTGAAAGCGCTGCACAGCAGTCGCAAACTCTCGAAGAGCTGAATCGCTACTACAGCGATGTGGTCGAGAACATCAAGCCCATTGCGAACATTCAAGTCACCCACGACTGGACGAAGACCAAGGGGCACGTCCCGATTCCGGCGACCCTGACGATTGAACTGGGCCAACGACTCCGAGCGAGTAATCCAGCCGGCGTCGTCGTGCGGTTGTACAGCGATTATCCGTTCCGCTCGCGGAAGGACGGCAACCCACAGGACGACTTTGAATGGACAGCACTCAAGGAACTGCGAGGTGCGCCGACCACGCCGTTCTACCGTTTCGAGGAATACAATGGCCGCCCGGCGCTGCGCTATGCGACCGCCCGCGTGATGACCAAGTCCTGCATCAAATGCCACAATTCCCACCCAGATAGACCTATTCGTGACAAGGACTGGGAGGTCGGGGAAGTGCGCGGTGTGCTGGAGATCATCCGGCCGCTGGACAAGGATGCCGCGCGCGTCGAACATGGCCTGCGCGGGACGGTGATCCTGGTGCTCGGGGTTGGCTGCGGTCTGCTGGTGGTCTGTGGCCTGGCCGTGGTGATCGGCAAGCGTCGCCAACGACGGCCGAGCGTGGATCTCGGCCTCGGAAACAGCCCCGCGTGGGACGCTCGCGGCCCGGCGGTATGACATGCCCGTGGCCTTTCACGGAAGGAGTACCCTGTGACGAAGGTTCATCATCTCGTCCTCCTCAAGTTCAAGCCGGAGACGACGCCCGCGTCGATCGCCGCTCTGTTCCAGGCCCTGGCACGGCTGCAGACGGTGATCCCCGGAATCGAAGGCTTCCGCGGCGGCGCGTACGCCAGCCCGGAAGGGTTGAACCAGGGGTTCACGCATGGGTTCGTGATGACATTCACGAGCGCGGCAGCGCGGAACGCCTATCTCGCCCACGCCGAGCACGAGCGCGTCAAGGAGCAGTTCTTGCCCGGGGTCGCGGATGTGATCGCGTTCGATTTTGAGGAATGATAGGCGGCAAGCGGCGTACCACGGCGCACAAGGCGCCAAAGTCGAGGCCGCGGACGAACTGGCGTCGTGTCCAGGGCACGGCGGCAACGGCGCGTATTTGTGGCTCTATGACAAGGTCTCCTCGCGGCCAGGTGCGTGCGCAATCGAGTGGCTTGATCCGAAACACGCGCGCGCCGGGAGGGGGCCGGGTCAAGGCAGTCAAATCGGCGACCTGGCGCCTGTGTCTCATGGATGCTCCCCCCGTTTGTGCTGGAACCAAAGGCGGACAGTCTGGTCGGCGCTGCCCGTTGCCAGGATGGTGCCGTCGGGCGAGAAGGCCAGGCTCGCCAGGGCCCTGGTGTGCCCGCGCAGGTTGAGCCGCTGCGCGCCGGTCACGGGGCACCAGAAGCAAACCGTCCCGTCAGCGCTTCCCGTGACGAGCGACTTGCCGTCCGGCGAAAAGGTCAGGATCTTGACCGGCGTGCTCAGTCCGACCACGCGGGCGAACTTCTCTCCCGCGAGCAGGTCGAGCAAGAGAATCGTCCGGTCGGCCTGCTCCAGCGCGGCGGTCCGTCCATCCGGGGAAAATGCGCTCGCTCCGCCCGGCGGCCAGGTTTTCCGCAGGAGGTGACGCTCCTTGAGCGACGGCAGTTCCGACACCGTGACGGTTCCCTTCCTGTCCGCGGTCACGAGCGTTTTTTCATCCGGCGTGAAACCGAACTGCGCTGGAGGCGGGCCGTTTTGCCATCGCTTGATTTCCTGCTGCGCCGCAGCATCCCAAAGAACACTCCCGAAGCCAACGACCCACTTCCCTCCCGGTGAGGCCCGGACCGCGTCATACAATGGCTCGTCCGCGCTCGCAGGGCGCCACTGCGCATCCTTGAGGGCAAGCGTTCCCAGGGTCTTGCCGTCGTTGGCGGAGAAAACCGTGATCGACCCGTTATTCCTGGGAACGAGAATCGCCTTACCCTCAGCGGCGATCTCACCGTAATCGTCCCCAACGTGGGCCAGTTGTTTCCCAGTCTTGCCGTCCCAGAGGCTCACTCCGGGAGGGTACGAAGCAAGAACCGTCTTGCCATTGGCAGCAAATTGTACTTTTCGGATAGGCGTAATTCCACTTTGGAAGATCTTGCGGTGGTCACCGGTTCGCAATCCCCAGACGAAGACATTTTGACCGTCGGTCACCACGAGCCGTTGGCCATCACGGTGGAAGGCGAGCGAGGTCACACCGAAGAACCCCCGGGCATCGGGGTAATGGCGAATCTCGGCCTTTTCTCCGAGAGTGGTTTGCAGCACCCAGGCGGTATCACTCTCCCGGCGTCCCTCAATCCCGACCGCCGTTACTTTGCCGCCTGGCGCGAGGTGAATCGCCCCAGTCCCCCGGGTTCCGGTCAGGTGGTCAGCAAGACCCAGGCGCTCGCCACTGATCGTGTCAAAGAGAGACAGTTCAGGTTGTCCTCGGATGCCGTCGGCGTGGATCAACACCGTTTTGCTGTCAGCCGCGAACGTCAGCCGCGAAGCGAAACCATCGCCCAGCACACGGGGCACCACGCGCATCACCTCCCGATCTTCGGCTACATCCCAGAGGACGGCGCCGTGCCAGCCGCTCAGCGCGAGCCGCTTGCCGTCCGGCGAGAGGGCAAGCCGATGCACCTGTTTCCATTCCCGGGCAACCACCCATCGCCTGGTTCCATCGCGCTGCCAGCGTTTCGCAAGATAGTTATCCACCCAGTCTCCTTCGGCAGAGTACAGTGCCTTGCCGTCCGGACTGAACTGCAGCGAGATGATCGGCTTCTTGTCTCCGCCAGCGCTGAGTGTTTGTCGCTTGCCACTCGCCAGATCCCAGAGGCTGACCGCCCCTTGTGCGCCACCAACAGCGAGCAGTTTGCCATCGGGCGCGAAGGTGACGACAGCCGCCCGCTCGATTCCCAGTGACAACGCCCTGGTAAACTTGCCCGAAGGAACCTGCCAGACGGAGGCGGATCCGTCCTGAGCCCCGATGGCCAGTGCCTTCCCGTTTGCGGAGAAAGCGACACATGCGATCGCTTTCGTATGCCCCTTGAACCTGGTCAACAACTTGCCGGAACTCACTTCCCAGAGGATGGCTTCGCGCGTCGCAGGGTCGTCTTTTTCCTGCTCCGCGGGGATGGCCAGGACGACATTTGGCAGCTTGCCCCCCGCAGTCGCCAGGTATTTCCCGTCCGGCGAAAACGCCAGGTATACCATCGGCCCGGAGGCGCCTTGCAGCCTGGCCCGCTCCTTGCCGGTCGTCAGCTCCCAGAGCGTCACGGCATGGTCCGCGGTGGCGGCCGCGAGAATTTTCCCGTCCGGAGATAAACAATGGGCGAGGATCGCATCCGAGTGTTCCAGTTCGGTCGTCTGAAACTGACACTGGCGCCAGAGATAATGCCACTCAAAGCCACGGCAGTCTTCCTGCCCAGGCTGGGGCTGGTATTCTTGTAGCAGCTGCCTGGCGGCAGCGAGGTGCCCCCGCTCGATGGCTTGCTGCGCCTGGGTGAGGTGCTGGGCGTAGCGGAGATGCCGCGCCGATATCAAGGATCTGTCGAGCCTGGCGCGCAGGGCCGGGGAAAGCCGGGCAAGCTCCTGCCGCTCCTGGGCTTCGCGGCGGGCCTGAGCGTCGGCCTCCGCCGCCAGGCGGGCGGCCTGTGCCGCTTCGTCCCTGGCTCGCTGGGCTTCCTTTTCCGGGGCCAGGCGTTCCTTCCCGGTGGCCACGTCGAAAAGCCGGAGGTGTCCATAGCGGGCATCCGGCGGTGCGAAGACGTCGGAATTGCCGCTGCCGATCACGAGCGTCTTGCCGTCTGGAGCAAGGGCCGCGGCCAGGGCCATCGTCGGAAACGCAAGTTCGACCTCGAAGCTGGCGGTTTTCTTGAGCGTCGCTAAATCCCAGACCTGAAAGCAGCCGGCGAAATCCACGGCAATCAGCGACTTGCCGTCCGGATGGAACACGACTCCGGCCATCATCTCCTCGGTGCGCAGAGCCGCGATGCGCTTCGCCGACCGCAACTCCCAGAGAAATAATTCGGCCTGCCCATCGACCTCGTTGCCAGCGGCCCAGGCGAGCCGCTTGCCATCGGGGGAGAAAGCCAGCGACCGGATCAATGCCCAACTCGTTTTGCTTTTCAGCGTGGCCAGCCGCTTTCGCTGAGCCACATCCCATAACACGACAAAAGTGTCCTCGCCGAAGGAGGCCCCGGCGAGCGTCTTGCCATCCGGGGAGAACACAAGCCGGCTGAAGGTCTCCGAAGGCCCGATGAGAAGGTCGAGTGCTTTCCCGGTGGTGGCATCCCAGACCTGCACCGCACCGACCGCTGCTTCGCCATCCCCTGAAGAGCTGCCGGTGGCGAGGAGTTTGCCGTCGGGCGAAAAGGCCACGCAGGGCCTGGCCCCGATGCGCTCGGTCTTGAGCGCGAGCAGTTCCTTGCCGCTGGCGACGTCCCAAACAGCTGCCTGCACGCGCGGGGTTTTCTTCTGGATGCCTGTGAGTCCGATCGTCGCCACTTTCTTGCCATCGGGCGAGAGCGCGACGGAGTAGACAAGTTCCGTCCCCGGCAGGCCGCACAGGCGCTTGCCCGTCGCCACCTCCCAGATGACGGCCCCTTCGGGTTGACCCGCGCCGCCGGTGACGAGCAGTTGGCCGTTTGGGGTGAAGGCGATGGAGAGGACCGAGCCTTGATGGTCCCAGATTCTGGGGGCCGCTTTCGTCTCGGCTTTCGGCAGCTGGGTGGAGGCGGTCCCGGCCAGCGTCAGGAGCAGGCCAACAGCCAGGGAAATCACACTGGGGGAGCGCGAAGAGAGTCCCATGGGCTTCCTTTCCGGGAAGATCAGTGTGCGGTTCAAGGCCGCGCTCGCGGCCCTGCAGTCTTTTTCATCCAATAGCGATGGCTTTTTGTCCTCGCGTCACTACTCGACCTTGTTCACACGGGACAGTGCCGCCCGCGCCTCGCGTGTCAACTGCACAGCGTCGGCGCCTTCAGGTGGCGTCACCTGTGCCCCTTCCTCAGAATTGCCTGGGCTCCTTTCGACGCCAGCACCACCTCAAGGAGCAGTGAAGGCGGCTCTGGGCGCCGCCTTCATCCGCCTCGTTAGTTCCGCAAACGGAAAACGGACTCAGCACTCACGCTACGTCCCGAGACCAGGTGGAACAGCGACAGACGCCCCGTCTGTTGGACCAGCGGCATTGTTCAGCATCCGGGAAAACGGCCCATGCCTGGGTTGCTGGGGGCAACAATCGATCACTTGCCTTTCGTTTTCGTGACCAATTCCACCGGAAGGTCTGTCGCGACGGAAATGTACCCAGAATCCTTGGGCAGTTCCAAGCGAAGGATGGCCTTGCCTGGAGCCGCATCGGCAGGAGCCCGCACGGGGCCGTGGCAGAGCACCCCTCAGCAACGCTCACGTAACTCCGACCGAGCACGTTGCTCCTTCCCGTCCTTGTCCGTGTAGAGGAGCGTGGCGAGCACCGGCACCTCCTTGGGCAAGAACGTATCGGGCAGCGCACAGAAGGTATTGCGCCCATGCCCTTGATGACCGAGGAAGACGCGGACATCCTCGGCCTGCCCGACCCGCAGCGGGCTGAGTTGCCAGAACTGGAAGCTCAACGGGCCGTCCGCTCCAGGCCACAACACGGGCGCTTTGGCTACTGTCGGAGCGAACTGCGTGTAGGGCCCCGGCTCGGGGGCGTAGCCACCACGAATGAGCACCTTGTCGCACCACTTCATCTGCAACATGACCGTGGCGTCAGCGCCCGCGCGGCGCGTAATGGACACCTCCGTGTGCTGCTGTTTGGTGAGCGGGTCGGTGAACGAGCCGATGTGGAAGGTGACCTGGCCTGCTGCAACTTTGCCCTCGATGCGTTCGTCCGGGGCGGTCAAGTCACCATCCGCGTTGCGGTCAAAATACAGGATATCGTAGTCGGCGGCGTCGGGCTGAGATTTGTCGAAGATGGCCCAGACCCGGGTCTTGGCTTCTGGGCCGAAGACATAGAGGCCGTACAGGGGTTGTGTGGCCTTGTAGGCGGGCTCCTTGCGGATGTGGCGCTCGATCTTGCTCAGATCGGGCACGTCGGCCGCGTGCGTGGACGCAGTCATCAACACCAGAAGACCCAAGCAAGTCGTGCGAGTCGGCGTTTTCATTCCGCGCATGGTGACCTCCTTGGTGAACAGAAAACCCGTGATCGGCAACTCGGGTTCAGCGTTTTGTGATGCGGCATCTGTTCATTGTCTTACTTTGGCTTCGTCTTTCCATTGTTGGCTCAAAACTTGACTGCTCACGGCAGACGGCTGGACATCCGCTTGAGCGCCGCTTGGGCCATGTCGCGCAAATCTTCCTCGGCGGCACCGCGGGCCAGGTTCTGCAGCAAAGCGCGCGCTGCCGGCGTGATCGTCTGCTCCAGAGCTTCAATGATGCGCCGTACGCGCAGCCGTTCTTGCTGGAACGTCACCGGATTTTTGCCCTCCAGACGCTCCAGTAAGACGACGATGCGCTGACGGACTTCCTCGGGCGGCCGGTCCTGGAGTGCTCTCCTCAAGACGCCCTCGACCCAGCGTCCATAACTGGCCAGCGTGGCAGCGGCTACCTGTCGCTCCTTGAAGTTCCGGGAATCCAGATCGCGGATGCACTGCTCGATCTTCTTCGGATCGGCCACAAACACCTTTTTCGAGAGGTAGGCAACGCTATCCCTGGGACCGGCCGTCAGTGTCCAGAGCGCCTTGTTGGCCACCGGATTGTTGTCGGAAGCCAGGGTCTGCCAGAGTTGGTCCAGGGTGTCCGCGTCCAGGTTCCTCGGCTCTTGGGGCGTCGCCAGGGTGACATCCCAGACGAGCAGGGTCGTATCGCGACTGGCCGACACGACTTTGCGGCCCAGAGGATGGAACGCCACCGCGGACACCTGCCCCTGATGGCCTTCCCACCTGGCAATCGGCTGGCCGTTGACAAACTCCCACAGCCGCACGGTTTTGTCCATGCCGGCCGATACCAGACAGCGGCCGTTCGCCGACCAGGCGATGTCGTTGACGACGCCCTGATGCCCCTCCAGTAACCGCGGCTCAGGGTCGGAGATGTCCTTCGGCTGGGTCAGGTCGAACAGGCGAATGGTGCCGGCAAAACTGCCGGCGGCGAGGTGCCGACCATCGGGGGCAAACGCCAGGCAGGGCACGATGTCATGGAGCTTGCCATACACACGCGCGGGTTGCCAGGTCTGCGTGTCAAAGAGGGTCACGGCATCCTCTGCGCCGACGGCGAGGGTTTTGCCGTCGGCTGCGTAGGCAACCGCCCAGACGCCGTGCGGAAACTCGATGTGTTTGACCACCTTGCCGGTCCTGGCATCCCACAGGCGAAGGCCGCCGTTGGTGTAGCCGACCGCCAGTTGGTTCCCGCCGGGACCGAAAGCCAGACAGCGCACCTCATCCCGCTGGGGCAGCGTCAGGCGTTGCTTTTCCTTGCCGTCCGCCGTTGACCAAAGGATGGTTGTGTCGGGTGCGCTCACCGTGGCGAGCTGTTGACCATCGGGGGCAAACGCCAGCAACACCTCGGCGTCCTCGGAACCACAGACCAGCCGGTGCTTCTGCTTGCCGGTGGCGAAGTCGATGAGTTGTACCTGGTTGTTTGTAAAAGCGGCCGCGAGCAGGTTGCCGCCGGGCGAGCAAGCCAGGGCGCTGGCCGCACCCTTCGCGACTGGCGAACCGGCCAGGGCTTTGCCGGTGGAGATGTCAAAGCGCTCGATGGTGTTGTTGACACCAGCGATGGCGACGAACTTACCATTGGCTGTCATGGCCAGCGCATCGCCGTTGCCCAGGCGCCGGGGCATGGAGCGGAGCCTGGTCGCCCTGGGTACGTCCCAGACGTGCAACTGCTTGTCGAGTCCGCCAGTGACCAGCGTTTTGCCGTCCGCACTCAACGCCATGTGGGTGATGGGGGCGGTATGGGCTTTCCAGTTCCGTGTCTCCTTCGCGCTGTCCCTGTCCCAGACGCGCACCATGCCATCGTCGCCCGCAGAAATCACCGTTTTACTATCCACATAAGCGACAGCCTCGATGGAACTGGGAGCATCCAGGACGAGCTGTTGGTCGCCCCAGAAGCGAATCGTGCGATCGGTGCTGCCCGAGGCGAGTGCTGCCTGGTTGTCGGGGGCAACGGCCAGGGCGTTGACGCCGAAAGTGTGCGCCTCGTGGGCCGACATCAGGCTACCGTCCGCCGTTTTCCACACACGCACGGTGCCATCGTCGCCGCCGGAGACAAGGACGTCCCCCCTGCCGACAAACGCCAGCGTTTTGATGGTGGCTTTGTGGCCCTCCATCTTGGCCGGGTGAAGTTCCTTGCCGGTTTCGACGTCCCAGAGGCGCACGACCTTGTGGCCGCCGCCGGTCGCCAGGAGTTTGCCGTCGGGGGAGAACGCGAGCGCCGAGACCCACGTGCCCTTGAAGGTGCGCACGAGTTGGCCGGTCTCAGCGTGCCACAGCCGTACGATGTCGTTGCGGCCGCCGGAGGCTAGATACTTGCCGTCGGGCGAGTACGCCAGGCTGAGGATCCCGTCGCCGCTGCGGAAGCGTACGGTGCCAAAGCGCTGGAGCGCCTCCCTCGGCAGGGGATCCTTGAGGTCCGTGGCGACCTTTGTGCCCAGAGGGTGGTCAGGCTGCGCGTGCATCTGCTGCGCCTGGGGCGGAAGGAGACCGGCGAGCCAGGCCAGCGTCAGGCACGCTCCCGCGATGGTTCGTCGTTGTGCGCGCATCCGCGAATTCTCCTGGCTTTGAGAGTGAGTCCGGCGGAGAAAACCCCCGGGATAAACCCGGCGGCTCGTCATGAAGACAACGAGCGGCGGGGTTTATCCCCGCCGCCCTCCAGGCGGCCGGAGTGTTGTCCGTTCGCTCTAATGGTTCAGCATGAACTCCGAACTATTGAGCAGCACCCAGCAAACATCGCCCACGGCCTGACGTGGATCACCGCTGCCGCCGCCGTTCTCGATGTAGCGCACCATCCGCTCCATCTCCGACGCGCGCGGCAACCGCGAGAGCACCAGCATATACAGGGCTTCGACGCGCCGCTGCGTCGAGGTGTCCTGAACGGCAATCGTTTTTACTGCCTCGCGACTCCGTTCGGCCATGAACTGCCCGTTCATGAGAAACAGCGCTTGCAGAATCGACGTGTACGTCTCCGTGGACCTATCCTGGGAGTTGAACATCGCCAGGAACTGAGTGCGCGCTGCATTCTGCGCCTGGCCCAATTGCCGCGCCCGGTTGGGATTGCTCGCGACCGCGTTGTCGCGGTACTCGGTCGCCACGCCCACGCAGTCGAACAGTTGTTCCGGCGTCATGCCGCGGACCGGCATCCTGGCGAACATCTGGATCTCGACCTTGGTGGCCTCGCGCAGCGGGACACTCTGCCGCTGGTAGGCGTCGGTGAGCACAATCGACCGAATCAGGAACTTCAGGTCGAAACCGCTGTCGATGAAGCCCTTTGCCAGTTCGTCCAGCAACTCGGCGTGCGCTGGGGGGCTGTCCTCGGTCGGTTCCAGGATCGCCTCCATCAAACTGACACCGAAGAAGTATTGCCACACATGATCGACCGCCGCCTTGGCGAAGTAGGGGTTCTGAGTCGCCGTCGTCCAGTCGGCCAGGGTGGTCCGCGGCGTATTGTTCTTCGCCCAGTCCGGCGCTTCGCCGGTGATGAACTTGGCCTGAACGACCTTGTCGGTTTGCGGGATCTTGATTTGCTTGCCGCCTCCGCTCTGGGCATTGGAAAAGAACGCGGCGAACTCCCAGAACTGCTTCCGAGTCCACTTGGCGAACGGGTGTGGGTGACACTCGGCGCATTCGAGTTTGATCCCCAGGAACACCCGGGCGGTGGCGCCGGCAAGGGTTTCGGCCTTGTTGCCGTTGAGGGTGTAGAAGGCTGCCGGCGTGGCGCCCGGCGGACCTGGCTGGTTGATGAGCAACTCCCGGGCGAGTTGGTCGTACCTGGTGTTGGACGCGAGCCGAGCGCGCAGCCAACCTTCAAATTGAGACCGGGGGCCGGCCTGCTGCTGGTTGGTGCCCCGCAGCATGACCGAGCGCCAGAAATGGGAGAAATTGTAGGCATAACTGTCGCTGGCCAGCAACTCGTCGATGCGATCTTCCAGCTTGGTCGGGGAGTCGTTGGTGGGGTCGATCAGATCGACCAGTTGCACCACGGTCGGGATCCTGCCGACCAGATCGATGTGCAAGCGACGAGTCAATTGCGCGAGTTCGGCTCTGGGGCTGGGTTTGATCTTCGCTTCCTGCAAGCCTTTGTCGATGATCTTGTCGATGCGCTCTGCCAGGCTCCTGGATTTGGCCTTCCTGGCTGCGCCGTCGCTTTGCGCCGACACCAGAGCGGGATGGACCGCCAGCAGCAACAGGGCGACCCCGAGGGTGCCCGTCAGGCGCCGAGTCATGGTCTAGCTCTCCTTGTCGCGGTGGTTGAGAGGCAGACGAGCGGCGTGGTTTATCCCCGCCGTGCGGACGGCGGGGATAAACCACGCCGCTCGTCTGC
>DASPXY010001177.1:0-9386 GCA_035637055.1 Gemmataceae bacterium
AGCGTCGAGGCCGCCGATGAGGTGCAGCAGGGTGCTCTTGCCCGAACCGGACGGCCCCATGACCGCGACGAACTCGCCGCGGTTCACATCGAGGTCGATGCCGCGCAGGGCCTCGACGCGCGCCTCGCCGGTGCCGTAGGCGCGGGCCAGGCCGCGCACCTGGACGACGAGATCAGGGTCGCCGTTCACCGCTTCTCCTCTCGTAGCGCCTCCGCTCCACCGCCAGGACCGCGACCGGTCGGATTTCCCCTCCCTATTGCTTCTTCTTATCTTTGCCCTGCGGGACCACCTTGACGGCGGTTGCCGGGATCGGTGCCTGGGCGGCGCCGATCAGCGGCAGATCGTCCGCGAGCTTCTTCAAGTACAGATCCTTGAACTCGACGGTCATCCTGGGCCCGACGTGTACCTGCATGCCGAGGATGCCTTCGAGCTTGCGGCCCTTCTCGTCGAGGTCGATGACGTCCACCGTCTGCTGCCCGTCGATCCAGTGGCGCTGGCGGTTGCCTTCGACCAGGACACGGAAATCGTGCCACTGGCCGGCCTTGAACTCCTTGACCTCCAGTTTCCCCACAACCCACGGCTGGCCCTGGGCGTCGACAATGACCTTTTCCCCGGTGTGGGCGAGGATGCGTCGGCCGCGCTCCTCGTAGAGCATGCCGTTGTAGTCCGCCCGGTTGGGGACGATGTCGCACTGGTAGCCGACCACCACGGATTCGCCCAGGTCGGGGCGTTCCACGCTGCGGTACTGCAAGCCGCTGTTGCCGCCCGGCGTGATGCGCACCTTGGCGCGCCACTCGAAGTTCTTCACCTTGCCGCCACGCCAGACAATGAAGCGGTTGTACTTGAGTGTCCCGTCGGCGATCCCGGTGAGGATGCCGTTTTCCACCTTCCAGTAGGCCGGGCTGCCCTCCCAACCGCTGAGATCCTTGCCGTTGAACATCGACGTGAAGCCATCGGGCGGATCTGCCAGTGCGACGGCTGTGGTAAACAAGGGCAGGAGGACAAGGACGCGTGTCATGGCCGAACTCCTTCGGGATGGTTCCGCAATGCTCGTCGAGTTTCCCCAAGATGTAGACTTACCAGGAGACGCTGCCGGACACAAATCGCTGGCATCAACCGGACGACCAACCGCCGAGTTCGGCGGCGTTCCTTATTTCGCCCGGGTGGCGATGAACTCCACGACAGCGACGCGCTCCTTCGGCCCGAGCGGGTCACGGCCAGCGCCTTCCCGGACGAGGACGGTGATCTCGCCGCCCAGTTCCCTGTAGCGCGCTTCGGCGACGCGGGTCTGGCTCTTGAGCCAGGGGTCGAGGCTGCCGCAGACGTGGAGAACCGGCACACCTGCCTTGGCGAGTGGCGCCAGATTGTTGAGCGGTTGCCCTTTCGCCATGTGGCTACGCAGGACAGGGTTTTCGCCGTAGACGCAGCTCACCTTGCCGGGGTTGGCGATGGCCCAGGCGTAGGCCTCGCCCGCAGCGCCGCCCGCGCCGGCCAGGACGGGCTTGCGGGAGAAGCCGTGCTCGATCAGATGCTGGTAGACGGCGTTCCACTGTTGTAACACTGGGCCGTTCGTGTCGGTGGGCACGGGGCCGGTGGATGTTGTCGTCGAGGTCGCCCTTGCCGTTGAGCAGGCCCTCCATCGAGATGGCGCGAGAGAGGTAGTTCTCCAGCACCGCGCGCGACATGGTTTTGTCGAACTGGCAATTCCGCGGCCGGGCATCTTGCGCCGGCGCTCGCTCGGCCGCCGGCTCGGGCTTCAGGCCGCCCCCGATGGCGGAAATTACTTCGTGGGGGTGCTCGGCCCTCGGTTTCGCCCACGTCCCGGCTCCGAGCGGAGGATGACCAAGTGGCACGATGCTCACGACGAGCACGAACAGACAGCTACGGCTTGTCATTGACGTCTCCGAGTGTCGACGGCGTTGCCCTGCTCGCCTGCGGAAAGAGACCCGTTCGGCGCCGCGTGGAACTCGTGAAGGAGGCGCCACTCGTTGTTGAGGGAGAAGCTCCTCGCGCAGAGGCTGCTTACGGCCGTCACTATATGGGGGGATGACGTGGAAATCACTCCAAAACTCGCACCCGGACGTGCTGTCCGTCGCCGTGGGGCCGCTCTTTTGGCCGCCCTGCGGGTTTCAAGAGGACCGGAACGGGCGTTGAGGGCCTCCAGTGGATCGACACGCTGATCAATCAGCGCTACGAATTCTAGCGTGCTTCGGTCTGATCGACCGAAGTGACCAAGTCAACATCCGTAGCGCGCAGCGGTCCGACACCCCGCAGGCGATGTGACCGAAGCGTGCAAACCTGCGTGGCCTCACTCGATCCTCACGCTGAGCTGAGGCCAGTCAAATCAAGAAGTGCGATGTCCCGTGTTCTCCTCAGTGCCTTCCCGAATTGAGGTCGGTTTCTCTGGACGGGCTGTTCTCGACCAGCTAGGCTACACGGAACGGTCGGGCAAGGTGCGTCCCTGCTCCGTCCGTGGTTGCGCAACTGCCTTGCAGACACTCGCGGCTTTCCGCCGCGGGTTTTCCTCGAAATCCCAGTCCGAACGACCAAGAAGGAGGTGGGCCATGGCCCCCAGCGTTCGCCGTCCGTCGTGTGCGCAGTCCCCGGGCGGTTTGCAGTGGTACGTGGTCAAGGTCCACAGCGGCCGGGAGGAGGCGGTCAAAGAGGTGCTGGAGCGACGCGCCCGGCTTGAGGCTCTGGAAGAGGCGGTCGGTCGCATCCTCATCCCCGTCGAGAGAGTCACGGAAATCCGCCACGGCCGCCGGGCCGAGCGGACACGCAAACTCTTCTCTGGATACCTGCTGTGTGAGCTCGTGCTCGACGACCGGGTACTGGCTCTATTCCGTGAGATCCCTGGCGTCAGCGACTTTGTCGGCAGCGGGGCCACTCCGTTGCCGTTGAGTCCGACCGAGGCGGAGCGGTTCGTGGCCGGGCAGCCGGAAGGAAAAGTGAACGTCATCCTGCCGGACTTCGACCCCGGCGACCGTATCCGAATCCTCCACGGGACCTTCGCCCAAATGGAGGGCGAAGTCACCGGAGTCCTGGCCGGCACGGGCCAGATTCGTGTGCGCCTGGAAATCCTCGGCCGCCCGGTGTTCCTCGACGTGGAGGCGTCCGAGATCCTGCAACTGGCCGGGCGTGCGTGACGCGGGTCGCCACCAACCGCAGTTCCGATCAACTGGAGGCGGAGTTGCGGCACCTCGCCGGGGGGTACGCGTGCTGCATCCCGTGCAGGCGCACGCGGTCTTCGTCGACCTGGCGTCGGCGTGGAGCGAGGCACTCCACGAGTGCGGCTGGAGGAGGGAAAGGGAACCTCCCTCATTTACAAAATGAGGAAGGTTCCCTCCCTTGTTGCCTTTCCCTTCCGACAGCCGCAAGGCCCTTTCCCAAGGCGCCATGCTCAGCGGTACTCGTGGAACGGTATCCCCCAGTGCCGTCCGACTGCCCGCCGTGAGCGGGGCCAGGCCGTGCTTAACCCCTTGCAGGCCGTACGCGCCGCCGATCCGGACGAGGCGGTCGCGCGTCCAAAACAGGACAGCTCAGAGAAACCTTGCGCGTCGATCCGACACTCCGCGGTCGATGTGACCGATGTGCGCAATGCAACCGACTGCTGACGGGTGTCACGACCCTTTCTTCCCTTCGCGCCCTCCTGGCCCGGTGCGCCGCCGCCTGTGCCCGGTTGCCGCAGACTGCCATGCTGCACCAGCGCCGGGCGTGGGCCTTCGTGCGGTCGAGGAACAGCAGCGTGCAGGCCGAACCCTCGCACGACCGGATCAGCCGAAAATCCTGATTGCAGATCAGGTCCGCCGCCGCGGTGTCGATTGCCCCCGCCTGTGCCAGCCAATCGACCAGATCATTCCCGTCGCCGAGCCACTCGATTCGCAATTCCCTCGGCATGAAGCTTGCTCCCGAATCTCGTCGGCAAAGCCCTCTGCTTGCGTGCGCTGTATGCTCGTGAACCTGGCTTCACCGAGAGGTTACTTCACAACGTCGGCTCCTGCTCAGGCAGGGCCGCGGGAGGACATCCCATGCGCGCGATTCTGAGGACGGGGTTTGGCGGCCCAGAGAAGCTGGTCATCCGGGAGATCCCGGAGCCGGAACCTAAAGCCGGACATGCAGTTATCGAGGTCAAGGCGTTCGGCCTGAACCACGCCGAGTTGCACATGCGGAAGGGGGAGTGGGCCGAGATCGCCGACGTCAGTGGCATCGAGTGCGTCGGCATCGTCAAGTCTTGCCCCGGCGGTGAGTTCGGCGCGGGGACCAAGGTAGCGGCGTTGATGGGCGGGCTGGGCCGGACGAGCAACGGCAGCTACGCCCAGATACACCCGCGCGCCCGTGACGACCGTGGCGGCCATCGAGTCGGGTCTTCCGTGGGCCGACCTGGCCGCGATCCCGGAGTCCTACGCCACGGCCTGGACGTGCCTGTTCCGCAACCTGGAGGTCGCTCTCGGGCAGACGCTGGTCATCCGGGGGGCGACCTCGTCCTTCGGCCAGGCGGCCCTCAACATGGCGGTCAACGCCGGGGCGAAGGTCATCGCCACCACCCGCAGCCGTGGCCGGTTCCCGATGCTGGAGGCGCTGGGCGTTGTCCGGGCGGAGGTCGAGAGTCCGGACCTTTCCACACGGATCGCCGAGGCCGGGAAGATCGACGCCGTGCTCGACCTGGTCGGCAACAGCACCATCCTCGATTCCCTCGCCATGCTGCGCCGGGGCGGCCGTGCGTGCCTGGCCGGGTGGCTGGGCGGCCTGGCGCCGATCGCCGACTTCAACCCCCTGCTGCAGATGGCGAGCGGCGTCTACCTGACCTTCTTCGGCAGTTTTGTGTTCGGGAAGCCGGGCTTCCCGCTGTCCGACGTGCCACTCCAGGCTATTGCGGCTGACGTGGAGGCAGGCCGTTACAAGGCGAAGCCGTCGCGCGTGTTCCGCTTCGAGGACATCCGGGAGGCGCACCGCGTCATGGAGTCAAATGAGGCCAACGGGAAAATGGTAGTGGTGCTGTGAATGCTCGTTCAAACCGTCGCTACCGGAGCACGCGGGCGCTGCCGGCAGAGCGGCACCTCTCGACTGCCACCTGCTCCACAAGGGACGGCACATCGAGCGGGTGATTCAGGTGCCGGTCCTTCCTGAGGCCAGGCGCGACCGGCTTGATGCCAGTTCGCACAGCCACCCCGCCGTGCCAGGACGTGGCCGCGCTCAAGGTCGAAGCTCAGCCGACGACGTAGTCCGGGTTTCGCCTCCTCGCGTCAGTCCGCCGACGTCGTCTTGCGCGCGTCGGTCCGTCACGCTGTCCCCTTTGGCCGTAGAGTGGCCCGAGGCTGGGGCCGCGGCCGGAGGCGACCAGGGGACAGCGTGAAGAACAGCGGAAATCTACGCTGTCTCCTGGTCCAGCGCTCATTGCCGCGGAATCGCCATCGGCCCGAGCGGGACGCGTTTCTTCTCCCACAGCTTCACTGTCCCGTCCTTGCTCCCGGACGCCAGGAGCAGCCCCTCCGGACAGAACTCCACGCACGTGATCGCGTCCCTGTGGCCGGACAACTGCACCTCCTTGTTCGTCCGCTGGTCCAGCAGACGCAGCCCGCCGCGGAGCGGATCCGTCCCGTCGCCGCTCGCCGCCAGGTAGCGGCCCTCCGGGGAGAACGCCACGCTGAAACAGACGCCGTAGATCATGCCGTCCTGGCGGCTCTTGCCGTGCGCCACCTCCGCTGGCGTCGGCTCCAGGAGCTTGTTCTCGACCTTGCCCGTGGCCGCGTCGATCATCTGGATGTAGCCGAAATGGCGCGGGCCGTCCTTGCGCGGGCCTGTCGGCGGGTCGTCCCAGGCCACCGCGATCTTCTTGCCGTCTGGCGTGAACGACAGCATCCGCATCGCCCCCTTGCGATTGCCCCAGCCGCCGCCCGGAAGGCGCGCGATTTCCTTGCTCTGCTTCACGTCCCACAGCACGGCCGCTCCCTCGCAGTTGAACGTTGCCTCCTCGAGCCAGGCCAACGTCTTGCCGTCGGGACTGAAGGCGATGCCGCCCGTGCCGATCAGGGCCGGCCCCTTCGCCAGCAGTGCTCCTTCCTGGCCGGTCGTCAGGTCCCACACGTTGACCGCTCCCTCCAGCTCCCATTCGGCCCCCTGGGGTCGCGGAAGGGTTCGGACCCTGCCGGCGACGGCGAGCGTCTTGCCGTCGGGAGAGATCGCCATGCCGTTGACCCAGCTCATCCGGTTGCGAAACCGGGCCGTCTGCTGGAACGTCTTCAGGTCGAAGGCGCAGACCTCGCCGATCGACCCCGGCTCGGTGTAGCCTCTGCCGCCGGCGTAGAGCGTCTTGCTGTCGGGCGCGAACAGCACGGCATGGACGGCGCCGAGGTAGTAGCCGCCCCGGTCGTTGGCGAGCATGCGGAAGCAGGCGGCCTCCTTGCCGGTGTGGAGGTTCCAGAGTTTCACGTCGCCGCCGGTGTTGTAGCGCCCGCCCGGCTGGCCCCTGGTCTCGTAGCCCTCGCCGGCGATGGCGAGCCAGCGGCCGTCGCGCGAGAAGGCGACGCTGTGTATCCAGTACTCGTTGTTCTGGCCCTTGCAGTCCAGCGTCTGCCGTGAGTTCCAGACGATGGCGGCAGGCGGCTGGGTCGGGTCGTTTTGACCCCGGAGCGCTACGGGAACGAGCAGCAGGCTGAAGAGGACGAGGCTTCGCGACATGACGGACTCCTTTGAGGAGGGAGGGATGGTTTCCGTCGAAAGCGGCGGGTCGCCGAACGGGACTGCTTTATACAAGACGAACAAGAACCGTGTCGAGATTGCCCCAGGATGGTCAGACGGACGGATCAGGTCAACGCTCCGCTTGCAGTTCAGCGAGCAGTTTTCGCAGATTGATCGTAGTGAGCCGCCGGCGAACGTCTGCACCGACATGGTTGCCCACTGGCGCGTGGCTCGCTGTCCGCGGACAGACCGGAAGGCAAGCCGTAGTCGGCAGCGACCGCCACGGCACCGCGAGCCCGGCGATGACGACATTCTCCAACTCTCGTTCAACCGCAGACCGCGGGACGTTCGTCTTCATGGTAGAATCAGTGGCATTCCCACCGCCGGAGGAGCGATCATGTACCGAAGTGCTTACCTGTTGCTGTTCGTGGGGAGCATGGCGACGGCCTTGGTTCCCTGCGCTCCAGCGCCCGCGCAGGATGAAAAGAAGGAAGACAAGAAAGGCAAGCAAGGCGAGATTCCCTACACGGAGATTCGCTTGCCGCCGGGCCGGCCTTACGAGGTGGTCTTCTCTCCCGACGGCACGAAGATGGCAGTCGGCCTGGCGGCCAAGGTCGTCGTCTACAACATCGCCGACGGCAAGGAAGTCGTCCGCATGCAGCTTCCCGAGGCACAAGACTGGCACCGCCTCGTCTTCGCCGCCGACGGCAAGACGCTCGTCTGGCTCGGCTACGTAGACAAGACGGTGCGCATCTTCGACGTCAAGACCGGCAGGCAGATCCGCGAGTTCGCTTACCCGGAAGGCGCTTCCGTGCAATGCCTCTCCCCCGACGCCACGCGCATCGCCTATGCCGCCAAGGTCAAGGGCATCGACGTCTACGATATCGCCAGCAACAAGCGTATCGTCCACATCGACGACCCCGACTCCTACTACGCCCTGTTCACGCCGGACGGCAAGCAAGTTACCCTGCGCCATGCCGAGAAGGGCGTTCGCTTCTATGACGCAGAGACCGGCAAGCTGGTGCGGACGATTCAGGCGGCCGACCCTCGCAACAAGGCGAGCGGCTTCGAGTTTCTCGCGTTCAGTCCTGACGGCGCCTTCATGGCCGCCTGGGGGCGGGAAAACTTTTTCGACATCTGGGACCTCAAGACCGGCAAGCGGGTTTGCTCGGTGCGGAGCCGACTCTGGTATCACACCGGCCAGTTTTCCCGCGACGGCAAGTCGATCCTGTGTACGAACAGCTCCAACGAAGCAGTGCTGCACAACATTCTGCTGGAGAAGGTCATCCATCGCTTCGACGCGCCCGTTCCTAACGCGGCGGCGTTGACGCCCGATGAAAAGAGAATCGTGATCCTCGGCAGCTCGCGTGTGCCCGTGGAGGGCGCTTATCAATACTCGCTGTACGTCTACAAGCTGCCGGCCCATTTCCTCGATCCGCCGGCGGCGCGGGCCATCGACGACGTTGAACTCTCCAAGTTGTGGGTCGATTTGCAGAGCGAGAACGACCTGCGCTTCCAGCTTGCCTTCAAGGCCTTTCGGGCGGCGCCGAAGCCGGCCTTCGCTGTCTTTCGCAAGGCGATGCCGCCCGTGGCCAAGGAGCGGCAGCAGGTGGTGGAAGGCTGGATCGCCGCGCTGGACGACGAAGACCCCAGGCGCCGCGATGCCGTCATGGAGAATCTGCAAGGTGTCGCGCATGCCTTCGCGCCGCTGCTCAAGTCACGCCAGAAAGCGGCCCGCCCCGGTGAAATCCACAATCGCTTGACATTCGTTTTGAAGCAGATGGACACGGAGAAAACGCCGCTGCCGCTGGTGCGTGAATCGCGCGTGCTCTCCCTGCTCGAGCAACTGGCGACGCCTGAAGCGCGCCAGGTACTGACCGAGCTGGCCGGCGGAGCGGCCGATGCAAGGTTGACCGTAGAGGCGCGGGCGGCGCTGCAACGACTCAAGAAACAGTGACTGGTTGAAAATGTCCGGCTCGTTTACTTAGCTTTGGGAGCGAACCGTCCGTGAATGGTCACGCGAACGGTAAACGTAAACGGGGCTTTTTCACTCGCCAGGTCAACAAGGAAATGGAGGGGACGATGCGCTCCACGATGAGCGGGTCGATTTGCCTGGCCGCACTCGCTGTCGCCGGCAACACGCCCTCGCAGCCGTTCGACTTGGATTTGCTCACGCCGACGCGGCGAGCGCAGAAGCTGCAATTCGAGTTCAAACCGCGGTAACCAGGCTCTCAAGCAGCCAAGAATCGAGTGCCCACTGCCCCCTCCGCGGATTGGTACGCGGCGGCGTTTCGCGCATGTTCTGGGCGTTCCCCTTCCTGGCGTTGCTGGCGCAGAAGCGACGTTCCTGCTCGGCGTCAGGGCAGTTTCGGCCGAAGTCGGAACAGACAAGTGGGAGGAGCATTACGATGCGAATCACTTCGATTGTGGTAGCTGGATCATTGCTCACGACGCTGACTGAGGCCGGCGATGAGAAACGCGACGTGCATACGCTCAAAGGCCACACCAAAGAAGTCCGCGCCCTTGCGTTCAACGCCGACGGCACGCTGCTGGCAACCGGCGGCAACGACCAGACCGTGCGCCTCTGGGACGCAGCCAGCGGAAAGGAGCTTGAGACCCTCAAGGCGGACGACTGACCGCCCGACACTTTTTTCCGGGAGGGACAGAAAAGCACTCATGGGCTCCTTGGAGTTGCCGTAACATGACTT
>DASPXY010001178.1:0-2123 GCA_035637055.1 Gemmataceae bacterium
TCGCCAGATCGTTAATCCATCATGACGCGCGGTCTGTTTCTGTCGCTGGACGGCCTGGACGGCACCGGCAAATCGACTCAGTGCCGGCTGCTCGCCGAATGGCTGCGCGCCCGCGGCGCGACGGTGACCGAGTGCTCCGACCCCGGCGGTACGGCGATCGGCAACGTGATTCGCTCTCTGCTGCTGGAGCACCGCGGCGAGATGGCCCTGACCTGCGAGGCATTCCTGTTCATGGCCAGCCGCGCTCAGCTCACCGCCGACGTCATCCGGCCCGCACTCGACGCCGGCGGCATCGTCGTTTCCGACCGTTATTCCCTCGCAAATGTCGTCTATCAGGGCCACGCGGGGGGTCTCGATCCCGAGGCGCTGTGGACGCTGGGCCGGCTGGCGACGGACGGGCTGGAGCCGGACCTGACCATCGTGCTCGACCTGCCGCTGGAGCAGGCGCTGCGGCGGCGTGGGCGGCCTGCGGACCGCGTCGAGAGCCGCGCCGCCGAGTATCATCAGCGCGTCCGCGAAGGCTTTCTCACCGAGGCGGGGCGGCGCCCGGAGCGGATTCGGGTGGTCGATGCGTCCGGTCCAGTGGAGGTGGTTCACGCCCAGATTTGCCAGGAGGTGAGCCGTGTCGTGGCAGCGGGTGCGCGGGCATGAGGCCCAGATCGAGGCGTTCGAGCGGGCGGTGCGTCGCGGTCGCCTGGCGCACGCCTACCTGTTCGCGGGGCCGCCGGGCGTCGGCAAGCGGCTGTTCGCGCGCGAGCTTGCCCGCGCGTTGCTCTGTGAAGGCAAAGCCCACGGGCCGCAGCCCGTGGGCTTGAACGCCTGCGATCACTGTACCGCCTGTGCCCTCGTGGACGCGAACACCCATCCCGACTTCTTCGCCGTCGCCCGTCCCGAAGGCAGTAACGAACTGCCGATCGAGGTGATGCGCGAGTTGTGCCGCGGTTTTGCGCTGACGTCGTCGCGCGGCCGCGGCAAGGTCTGCGTCCTCGACGACGCTGACGATCTCAACGACGCCTCCGCCAATTGTTTCCTCAAGACGCTCGAGGAGCCGCCGCCGCGTTCGGTCTTCATCCTGGTCGGCACCGGCAGCGAGCGGCAGTTGCCGACGATCGTGTCGCGCTGTCAGGTGGTACGTTTCGCGCCGCTGCCGGAGGCGACGGTAACCGAGATATTGCAGGGGCAAGAACTCCCTGATACGGCGTTGATCCCACGGCTGGCGCGGCTGGCCGGGGGCAGTCCGGGGCAGGCGCTCGCGCTGGCGGAGCCGGCCCTGTGGGTCTTCCGGCGGCAGTTGCTGGAGAAGTTGCTGCGGCCGCAGCCGGACACGGTCGCCCTGAGTCGCGACTGGATGCACTTCGTCGAGGAGGCCGGCAAGGAGTCCGGGCTGCAGCGGCGCCGGGCGGCGCTGGTGCTGCGGCTGCTGATCGAGTTTTTCAAGGACGCGCTCGCCGTCAGCCTGGGGGCGACGCCGAAGTTGGCGGAGCCGGAGGAAGCGCAACGGCTGCAGGGCCTGACGGGTCGGCTGTCGGCGGAGCAGATGGTGGCCTTGCTGGAGCGCTGTCTGGAGGCGGATCAGCAAATCGATCGCTACGTTCAACTCGTGCTGGTGATCGAGGGCTTGCTCGACGCGCTGGGGCGACTGCTGAGCGTTCCGTGATCTCTCCCACCAGAGGAAGAGAACCAACCGCCGAAGGACAGCAGCTCGTTGTGGCACGGTCTCCTGACCGTGCCACTCTTGCGACCGCAGGTCTCCCTGAGTGAGAGGAGACCTCCGGTCAGTCCCCGTGGCACGGTCAGGAGACCGTGCCACAACAGAGGCAGGGCCGTCTTTCAACCTACCAGCAGCGCCGACTCCGCGAGGAGACGTAGGCTTTTCTCAAGGGATTCTCCGCTCACGCCTAGCTCAGAGGCCAGTTGGGTTCGTGGAGTCTGCCCGTCGAGGCGGCGCAGGAGCATTCTTTCCTCTTCCGTCAGCCGGACCGGACGATGCAGGCGATTCGTTACCTCGCAGCCCTGCTCCGCCATCTGGCGCGCCAGCGGACATCCCCGCGGACACTCTCCCGCGGCGCTGGCGTAGGGCGGGTCGTACGCGAACAGGTGCCAGAGGCCGTCGGCGTAACCAC
>DASPXY010001179.1:0-8600 GCA_035637055.1 Gemmataceae bacterium
GTTGCAGGCCCGCACGATCTGCACGACCTGCTCCGTGGAAGCGGGGAAGACGACGACGTCCGGCTTGTTCTTCTCGATGGTGTAGCCGTCGCACTCGTAGACGAGAAGGTCGCTGGGCGAGGCGAGGACCGCACCGTTGCCGAGAACGGCGCGGAGGCGGTCCACGAGAGGAGAGGTTGCGGCGGTCATCACTCACCAAGGAACAAGGCAAAAGGAAAAAGTAAAAAGGCAAAAGGAGAACAGGTGCCAGCTGCTCTCCTTTTTTCTTTTTACTTTTTCCTTTTGCCTTCATCCAGTCAGTCGCCGCCGCCGGCCTCGCCCATGTAGCGAATCACGCAATCGCAGCCGGCGGCCTGATAGGCGCGCCGCACTTGCTGCGCCTCTTCGTAACTGGGACAGGTCACCACCTCGCGTTCGATGACGCGATGCGGCGTATCGTCGGGGCGGTGACGGAGGGCGAACACGACAAAGCGATCGTCATAGGCGGTATCCATGACAGTGCCCTCAGCAAAAAACGGACCCACGGATCGAACAGTTACCGCGTGCAGACCACGCCGACGTGACCACCAGCGGCTGGCCTTCCGGATTGGGTCGGGAAGACCTCCGAGTGAGACGTGAAACCCTCGCAAATGCGGGGCCACACTGTTCAAGAACGGCAAACGCACCGCCCGTCCGCCAAGGGAATGCCTCGTTGGATACGGCAGTACAGTAGCCATCGCCATCGATGGAATCACTGGTTGATCGAAAACCACTCCAGGCCCGTCAAGGCAGCGGAGGGAGAGATAGGTGAGGTACGATCAACCATCCAGAACAGGATAGCTAGATTATCGTCGGGCGCGAACGCGATGTCAAGGATTTTACCGAATTTGTGAAACCCATGAAACAACCCTACGACCCGACGCTGAAAACTCTCACCGAACTGGGGCCGGCCGATTGGCTGCCTCTGGCCAAACGCCGCCGCAAGCGCGTCACGATCGAGGACAGCGATGTCGGCACGATCGTCAGCGGAGCCGCCGACAAACTGTTTCGCGTCCACGACGACCCGGAATACCTGCTGCACCTCGATTTTGAAGCGGGCCATTTCCAGACGGGGCTGCCCTTGCGGCTGCGGGTGTATAATAGTGTGTTTGAATACCGTCATGATGCAGTCGTGTTGAGCGTGCCTGTGTTGCTGCGACCCGAGGCGGACTCGCCGCAGTGGGATGGGTTGCTCCAGCGCGGCCTTCCCAACGAAGCACCGGTCAGCACGCTGCGCTACGAGGTGATACGGGTCTGGCAATTACCCGTCGAGCAACTGCTCACAGGCGGATTTGGGACATTGGCGCTGGCGCCGATCAGCAATGTTCCCAAAGGCCAGGCCCGAGAGGTGGTGCGGCGCATCAACGAGCGCCTGAGCGGACCAAAAGCGCCGCGGCGCGCGAAGGACATCCTGGCGGCGACCTATGTCTTGCTGGGCCTGCGTTACTCCGACGATTTTGCGTATGCGCTCTTTGAGGAGGTACTGGGGATGGAAGAGTCCGCAACTTATCAGGCGATTATGCGGCGCGGCCGCGCTGAAGAGGCGCGGCGCATGCTTCTGTTGGCAGGCGAAACGAAATTTGGCCCTGCGGATGCCGCGACCCAGGCAGCGCTTGAGGCCCTTGACGACCTCCGGCAGTTGGAAGAATTGATGGTGCGTTTCGTGAACGCGGAGAGTTGGCAAGAACTGCTGCCGCCATCTCGACAACGAAAAAGCCGGCGCAAGACCGAGGGCTGAACCGAGCCACCAGCGGGCGTCACCGGCCGAGCCAGGCGCGCAGACTCCGCATCGGATCGCGGCGATTGCTCCGCCAGGTCGGCTCGAACTCGGTCCACCGCACAATCTCGTCTGGGCCACTGGAAAATGCAAACCCGACCCACGCCACTCCATAGGCCCCGCTCCAGCGGTAGGCGTGCGTCGGGGGGTCAAGGAAGGTGGGGGGATGCGTATAGTCGCGCTCACCGGGGCCGCCGAGGATCGCTTCCACCTCCGCTCGCGACATTCCCTCGTGGATGCGCTCGACGTTGGCCCGCGTGACGGGCGTCGTCAACCCGAGCAACCGCAGCGTCAATCCGAAGGCCAGCACCACCAGGCAGGCGGCGATGCCCATGCACGCGGCGCAACGCACGAACCGCTTCGTCACGGGTTCCCTCCGTGGAAGAGCCGTTGGGGTTGGTTGCCCACGAACGTCACCTGCCCAAGGCCTTTCCAGATGCTGTCGAAGAGTCGCGGTTGCCGAGTTGGGAAACTTGCCCGCCGCATTTCCTCTTGCACACCGGGCCGCATTTCCTCTTGCACACCGGAGCGTTTGTCCGTGAAACAGCCGCGAACCAGCACTCCTTGCCATTCCCCTTCAACCAAACGACTCCCCAAAGTGCTGAAACTCAGACGAATCCAGGCATCGTCGGCGGTCCACCAGCGATGATAGCCGAGTGTGTAACAACCGCCCATCTGTCCCGGACCGCCGAGCAAAGCTGCCACCTCTCCCTCCCCCATACCACGCCGGAGTCGCTCGAAGTTAGCCCTGGTCACGCCTGGTGAGAGATCGAGTACCCGGTTGGTCAACCCGAACGACAGCGCCACCACGCACGCCGCGATCCCCACCCACGCCAATCGCCGCACGAGCCGTTTCATCGAGTTCCCCTCCTTGCGTTCGTCCGCACCGCAGTCTACCGGAGCAGGCAACAGCGGAACAGTCCACCTTGGCCCTCACCCGCCCGACAGCGCAACTTCTTGCAATACCGACTTTACCTCTTGATTGTGAACAAGCGTACACTTAGTATCTAGACGTGCCCGAGGGAGCGGTCCCAGTCCGAAGCGCTCCCGTCAAGGGCGTGATAGCACGAAGTAGGTGTCCCATGTCGGGCCCAACCCAAGAACCCATCGACAGCGAACTGCTCAACAAACCTGAAGTGGCAACGATGGTCCAGCTGAAGCCGGGCACCGTCCTGCGCTACGCCAGGGAAGGCCGCTTCCCTTCGCCCATCCGCTTGAAGTCCAACCGGCTTGCCTGGCGTCGTCAG
The DNA here is from genome assembly GCA_035637055.1 of Gemmataceae bacterium. Lineage (GTDB taxonomy): Bacteria > Planctomycetota > Planctomycetia > Gemmatales > Gemmataceae > DASPXY01. Next base: position 3,043 of record DASPXY010001179.1, read on the forward strand.
GACGTCATGGACTACATGGCGCGGCTTGGCGAGTCGGGGACTTGCACCCGCGGCAAGGGCAAGCGCTATCGCAGGACCGCCGCGGAGCGACGGTCTGCCCTTCAAGGGACCAGCTTCGGCCTGGTCGGCTAATGCGGAGGGCGCCATGCCTCAAGACCGATTTCATGACCGTCTGAAGAAGACGATGAAGGCGAAAGGCCTTAACGCGTATGCGGTGGCGAAGGCCACGAAGGTCAGCCCCAACGCCGTTTACAAGTGGCTGCAAGGGAAGCGCATCCCAAACTTCCGCTGCGCGGTGATCCTGGCGCAGGTGTTGGGGGTGTCGGTAGAGTGGCTCGCTGGCGGAGAGTGATGCGATGAACACTCAACGACTCCTCGCGCTGGCTTTGGATCCGTCGCTGATCCTGTCCGCGCAGGGCATGAAACCCGATCCGTGGCAGCGCGAGGTGCTGCTGTGCCCGGCGCGGCACATTCTGCTGAACTGCTCGCGCGGCGCCGGCAAGACGCGCGTCACCAGCGCTCTCGCCCTGCACACCGCCCTGTTCGAGCCGGCCGCGCTGGTGCTGCTCATCAGCCGTGCCCAGCGGCAGGCGGGCGAGCTGCTCCGCTACTGCAAGCAGGGCAACCGCGCCATCGGCCGCCCCGTGCCGACGCTCAAGGAGAACGAACACCTGCTGGAGTTCACCAACGGCAGCCGCATCGTGTCGCTGCCCGGCAAGGAGGAAACGATCCGCTCCTTTCAGGGCGTGCGTCTGCTCATCCTCGATGAAGCGGCCCGCGTGCCCGATGACCTGTACGGCTCGGTCTCGCCGATGACCGGCACGTCGCAGGGTCGCACCGTCTGCCTCTCGACGCCGTTCGGGCAGCGCGGCTTCTTCTGGCGCGAGTGGTTCGCGGAGGGCGCCCCGTGGGTGCGGTTTCGCATTCCCTGGCAGCGCTGCCCGCGGCTGACGCCGGAGTTCATCGCCGAGGAGCGCCGCAAGTTCGGCGACAGCTGGATCGCGCAAGAGTACGAATGCGACTTTCGCTCGCTCGAAGGTCTCGTTTATCCCGATTTCGAGCGCTGCCTCGTCGATTCGCTCCCCTCGCCCCTTGCGGGAGAGGGGTCGGGGGTGAGGGGTGGAATGTTAGTGGGCGGCATCGACTTCGGTTTTCGCAATCCATTCGCGGCGATCTGGGGCGTGCTGGATCACGACGACGTACTGCACCTGACGGGCGAGCGTTACTTCCGCGAGACGCCGCTGCACGAGCACGCGCGGGCGCTGCCGCCGGGGGTGATGTGGTACGCCGATCCCGCCGGCCGCACCGAGATCGAGGAACTGCGGCGAGCGGACCACAAGGTGCGCCGCGGCGTCAACGACATCCGGCCGGGCATTGCCGCCGTCACCGCCCGCATCCGCACGGATCGACTGAAGGTCCACGCGGGTTGCTGTCCCAACCTGCTCGCGGAGGCGCGACTGTATCGCTACCCGAGCGAGGGGGAACGGCCCACCGCCGGCGAGAACCCGGTGGACGAGCACAATCACGCACTTGCCGCCTTGCGTTATCTGGTCAGCGGGATTGATGCCCGCTTCCTCGCGCGGTTGCGCAAGCGCGATGCCGTCCAGGATACGAGCGGACGACCCTGAGATCTGGGAGGCGTAAATCATGCGTCGGTTCCTTGCGAACATGCTCAAGCGTGTCGCGTCGTGGCTGCAGCCCAAGGCCGTGCCTGCGGGCGTGGCCAGCGATGCGCCAGGCTGGACGACCTTCCTCGACAGCTACCGCCACCATCGCGAGCCATCGCCGCGGCAGCTGCTCGACGAACTGAAAAACGCCGCCTGGACCTGCGCCAGCATCAACGCCGCCGTCTGCGCCAGTTTCCCGCCGCGCCTCTACGTTGCCACCGGCCGCGGCCAGCCGGCGCCGAAGTGCCTGACGCGAGCGCTCCATCCGGCCACCGAGGCCCGGCTCCGAGCCGCGCCGCACCTGGCGATCCAGACGCGCGCCGCCCAGGCCATCGAGGAGGTGACCGAGCACCCGCTGCTCACGCTGCTGCGTCAGGTCAACCCGGTCCACAACAGTTTCGACCTTTGGGAGTTGACGGAGCTGTTTCTTGAGGTTCACGGCTCCGCGTACTGGCTGATCCAGGAGGACGACGTACTCGGCATTCCCGCCGCGGTGTGGATCTTGCCGAGCCACAACGTCACGCCGGCGCGCAGCGGCGATAGTCGCAACATCGTGGACGGGTATGAGTACCGTACGGGCAGCCAGATCGTTCGCTATCGGCCGGAGGAGATCATCCACTTTCGCTTTCCCAGTCCGCGCGATCCGTACACCAGCGGCCTGAGTCCGCTGCGCGCCTGCTTCGAGCAGGTGGCGCTGACCAGCGAGTACGCGGCGATGAAGCGAGCCATCTATGACAACACCGGCATCCCCAGCGTCGTACTGTCGCCGGCGGAGGTACTCGGCGAGAACGAGCGTGACCGCCTGGAAGAGCAATGGAATCGCAAATTCCGCCGTGGCGGAGCGGGGAAGGTGCTGGTAGCGGAATCGGGGGTGCGCGTGGACATCCTGTCGCACTCGATGGGCGACCTCGCCGCCCTCGCCGACATGAAGGCGACGAAGGAGGATATTGCGAATGCGTTTCACATTCCGCTGCCGTTCCTGACGGGCGAGACGAACCTGGCGAACATGCAGGCGAGCGATCATCTGCACAAGACCCTCGCCATCGTGCCGCGGTTGCAGCGCCGCGACGAGACGCTCAACGAGCAACTGCTGCCGCGCTACGACGACAGCGGCCGGCTGTTCGTGGCCTCCGAAGATCCGACGCCGGAGGATCGCGACCGCAGTCTCAAGCAGGACGAATCCGATCTGAAATACGGTGTTCGCACGATCAACGAGATCCGTGCTGGCCGCGGTTTGCCGCAGGTGCCGTGGGGGGAGCGTCCCTTCCGTGTCCAGGGCGATGCGACGCAGTTACCCGATCACGTCACCGAGCCGCGACCGACCGTTTAGCCACCTTCGGAGAGGTGTCGCTCAACAAACAACCGGGAGTTTCCATGTCCGCATTTCTGAAATCGTACTACGACACCGAAGGGCCGTTCGGCATCCCCATGCGCGATAAGCAAGCCCGCGCCCTCGACGCCTTGCTCAAGGATCTGCCCCGCGAACAGCCCTATGAGCCGCACAAGGCCCTGATCGAGAAAGGCCCGAGCGAACTGCTGCCCGGCGAGCGTGCCGATGTCTCATGGATCAGCGAGGAATCGGTCGATCGCCAGGGCGAGATCGTCATCGCGGCGGGCATGGATGATAGCCATTTCAAGCTCAATCCACTGGTCACGATGCAGCACGCCTACTGGATCCCGCCGGTCGGCCGCAGCCTGTGGCGCAAGCGCGTCAAGGACGGCGACCTCGTCGGCATCAAGGCGAAGACGCAGTATCCGCAGCGGCCCGACGCCTGGCCCGCCGACTCGTGGCCGCCGGACGTGGCGTTCACTCTCGTCCAGCACGGGCTGCTGCGCGGCAAGAGCGTCGGCTTCCTGCCGACCAAGGCCCGGCGGCCGACCGAGGAGGAGATCCAGCAGTCGCCGGCCCTGGCGAAGGTCTCATTCATCATCGAGAAGTGGATTCTCCTCGAATACGCCTGTGTCTACCTGCCGGCGCAGCAACATGCTGTCGTCGAAGCGGTGTCGAAGGGCATGACATTGCCCGCGGAGTTTCGCGCCGCGATGGGACTGAACCTGTCGCCCGCGCCGGTCGTGCCGTTCACGCCGCTCGGCGAGATCGAGAAGGCACTGCAGCGGGCGCTGGCGCAAATCGACCTCCGCAGCCTGGTCGGCAAAGCGGTCCGCGAGGGCTACGACCGGGCGCGCGGCCGTGTGTGAGAAAGCACCCCTCCCCCCAACCCCCTCCCCGAAGCGGAGAGGGGGAGAAGAAGAGATAGCGTATTGCTTGCTCCCCCTCTCCGCTTCGGGGAGGGGGTTGGGGGGAGGGGTTTCCGCTCAGACTCGAAAAGAGCAAACAGCCTCCGAGCCGTCAGGGCAACGGCGACGCAGGCGGAACGCGAGCCGCCACCCGCTCACGCCTGGAGACGGCCGGGGCTTTTCAAGGCGACCTTTCCTCCAACCAAAACGAGAAACCCATGTTTGTGCAACTCACGAAAGACTACTTCGGCCAGAAAGCGGGGGCGCGCATCGACGTCGATGAGGCCGTCGCGAAAACGCTTCTCGAACAGGGCGTCGCCGAGGCCGTACAGGGCGATCCGCTCGGCCCCATCGTCGCCCGCTCCCTGGAAACCATGCTCGGGCAGCTCACCAATAGCCTGAGCGACACCATCGACTCGACCCTGCGCGGGTTCGCCGTCGCCCAGACGAAAAGCCGCAAGAACGCCATCCCGGCGATCTTCGGCGAGGGCCACAGCGGCGACCCGCGGCGCACCTTTGGCGGCTTTCTGCTCGCCGTCTGCCACCACGATACGAAGACCCTTGATGAACTGGGCAGCCGCTTCGCCGACTGGGACAGCGCCGAGCGCAAAACGGCGCTGGCGACCACCGGCGGCACCGTCGGCGGCTACACGGTGCCGCCGCAATTCCTGCCCAATCTGCTCGCTGCCGCCGCCGAGCAGGCCGTCGTTCGCCCGCGTGCCACGGTCGTGCCGATGACCTCGCGGAGTTTGCAGATCCCTTACCTCGATATCACGAATGCGCCCAGCGCTGGCGACACTGCCTTTTTCGGCAGCCTGGTCGGGCGCTGGACGGAGGAGGCCGCAGCCCTCAACGAGACCGAGCCGACCTTCCGCCAGCTGGAACTGGTCGCCCACGAGTTGACCGGCTATTCGCTGATGTCCAACGCCCTGCTCGCCGACAACGCGGTCGGCCTGGAGGCGCTGCTGACGCGGCTGTTCGGCGGCGCCATCGCCTGGTTCGAGGACTACGCCTTCCTGCGCGGCGACGGCGTCGGCAAGCCGCTGGGCGTCGCGGTGGCCCCGGCCGCCCTCGCGGTCAACCGCAACACGAGCAGCAGTTTCAAACTGGTCGATGCCGGCACGATGCTCGGCAAACTGCTGCCGGGTTGGTCGCCGCAGACGACGTGCTGGGTGATCCACCCAACGGTCATCCCGCAGATGGTGCAGCTGGTCAGCGCCGCGGCGGGCGTCGGCTGGCTCGACAACCTCCGCGACAAGCTGCCGATGCAGCTGCTCGGCCTGCCGGTGGCGATCAGCGAGAAGCTGGCGGCCCTCGGCACCGCCCGCGACGTGCTGCTGTGCGACTTCCGTCACTACGTCATCGGCGATCGGCAGCAGGTCGAGATCGCCTACAGCGAGCATTTCAAGTTCACCAACAATCAGGGGACGTGGCGCTTCGTCTGCCGCGTGGACGGCCAGCCCTGGGTTCGCAGCGCTGTCACGCTCAGCGACGCGACAAGCACTGTCAGCCCGTATGTGTATCTGAATTAGCTCCAACTTTTTGGCGAGCGGGGGGCGTAAGCCCCCTGATGCTTCGGACAGATCAGGGGGCTTACGCCCCCCGCTCGCCGACAAACACCGAAAAGGATCTCCAGTCATGTTTCAAGAACAA
>DASPXY010001180.1:0-10942 GCA_035637055.1 Gemmataceae bacterium
GCCGCCGCGTCCCGGGCGCACCCCAGCAGGATCTCCGAGCCCTTGTGGACGCCGATCATGCCGATGATGGCCACTCGCAGGACTTCTCCCGCCGCGTAGCGAGCGCTGACGGGGCGCGCCAGCGTGAGCGCTTCCAGATGCCGGCGTTCCGTGAACTGAACGTCGGGGAAGTACCGCGCCAGTCGCACGGCGACGTCGCGGTGCGGCACCATCACCTTGCGCGCCCCCGCCAGCCACGCGCCGTAGTCGCGCCGCCACTGCTGGATTTCGACCTTCGCGCCGGGCAGCGGTCCGCCGTTTTTCTCCAGGCAGACATTGCACCGCGACGGCTCCGGCTCGCCGCAGTAACTCCCCGTCTCGTCGATCAGGTTGATGCGCGGACAAATCGGATAGTAATCGTGAACTGTCCAGTCGTAGGGCAGTCCCAGGTCACGGATCAACTCCAGCACAGGCGCCGGCAGCCCGATGATGTGGTGGACGTGGATGTGTTCGACGCCGAGGTCGAGCAGAGCCTCCCGCAAGGTCCAGTACTCTTCCGGCATCGCGAAGACGAGGTTGGGGGTGTTCTTGACGTTGACCTGTTCGAGGCTGACGTGGCCGGCATCGACGGGTCGGAGGATGAGGGCGCGGCAGCCCTCCGCCTGGAGGCGGGTGGCCATGTCCACGACGTGTCGCTCGGTTCCGCCGCCGCGGCTGTGACTGATGTACAGGATCGCCGGCTGAGCGCCCACCAGGCGCGCCAGATCGAGCCGTCGCCGCAACGGCAGTGCCGGGTTTTCCATGAGATGCGCCCCGACCTGGTTGCCGTAGTCGGGGTGCAGCAGGTCCAGCACCTTGAGAGCACGTTCGACGGCGGGGTTCTTGGCGGCGCCGAAGGACGTGCCGCCGAGGTGGCGGACGAAGGTATCCGCGGTGAGCAGGTGGCGCCAGCCGCGGGCCGCTGCCCGCATGCAGAAGTCGTTCTCCTCGCCGTAGCCCTTGCCGAAGTGCTCCGCGTCCAGGATGCCGACCTGATCGAGGCAATCCCGTCGAATGTACATGCAGAAACCAACGGCCGTCGGCACATCAACGTACTGGCTGGCGTTGATCGAGGCGCAGAGGACGTCGAGTTGCTCCGGGGGGAGATCCTCCGGGATCGGATTGTCCTCGCAGAAGCGGGGGTAGCTGCAGATGGTGGCGTTGTTGGACAGCGGCGTCACGGTGCCGACGTCCCTGGCGGCGTAGGCGGCCCGGTGCAGGCGGTCGAGCCAATCGTTGTAGACTTCGGTGTCGGAGTTCAGCAGGAGCACGTCGCGCTCGGGGTGCAGGGCGAGGCCGCGATTGATGGTCTGCACGAAGCCGAGGTTGACCGGATTCTCCAGAAGCGTGATCAGGCCCTTGTTGCTCATCATGCGGAGAGAACAGGCCAGCAGCAGGTCGGGGCTGGAGTCGTTGATGACGACGACCTCGTGCGCGATGGTTGTCTTCGCGCTCAGCACCGTCTGGAGGCAGCGCAGGGTTTCGGTCAGCCCCTTGTAGACCGGGATGATCACGTCAATCGGCTTGCCGGTCTGTGTACCGTGCCGCGGTGGCAGACCAAGAATATCTGTCAAGAGGGTAATGTCCGGCCCGGTGAGCGGCGGGAGGGAGGGCGGCCCCGACTTGCTGGCCGGAGGCGCTCCGCTGTTGTTGGGGTCTGGCGCGACTGCGGGGGTATCGGGCGATGCCCATGCCGGCGCTTCCACAGGGGTCGGAGGCGGAGCGCTCGGTAGCTGGCCCAGGAACTTGCGCTTGATCCTGCGGCACAGGGCCATGAGACCTTCGTGGCGGCAGATACTCAGCGCCCGTCGTACTTTCTTGAGCGGGATGGTCAGGGGCAGGACGCACTTGGGGTAGAGCTTGCGCGCCGCCTTGCGGCCGAGCGCCAGCGCGCCCTCGCGCCACCAGACCCGCAGGGCCCGGATGAGCAACCTGAAGGCCCGATCTCTCCAGGTGCCGGGCGGCGCCACAGCCAGGCGGGACCGCCGCAAGCGCTGGATGAGGCGCCAGGCACGGGTGCTGGTCATGGCGATGATCTGATCGCGGAGGGCGCCTTCCGCCTCATGCCGGACGCGGATTTCGTCCCAGAGGCGCAGTTCGGTCTGGTGCCGCGAGGCGATCTCGTCACGAAGCGTCTGCTCGGTCTGACGCAGGGTGGCCAACTGCCGGCGCCACGCCTCCAGCAGATGTCCGCGGGCGGCCACGTTCCCCTGGAGTTTCGCGACCGTACGCTCTTTCTCGACAAGGGCCGCATAGAGGCTGTCGAGAGACGGCGCGGCGGCGCGAGACGGCCCCGAACGGAGCGGAAGGATCTTCAACTCTGTCATAAACGCGACCCTTGGTGATGTGGCCGGAGGGCAAGGGACCGGCGGGCTCGCTGGCGTCGTCGGCAAGATGGGCAGGTTGCCCGCCGCGCATCTTCTTCGAGGGTTGGCGTATAGCGGATCGCGCGGGCGCTGTCAACGTGTCCAAGGAGAAAGAACGGCGGTTGACACTATTGGGAGAGGCGGCTATAAGTCTGCAGGCGCTAACCGGGATGGACTCGGACGGCGCCCTCCGATGATTCCAGGGAGGGAGTTCGATGCCGACCAATCAATCGGCCGCCGCCTGCGCGGTCGCGGAGCATATCCTCGGCTGGTTGGAGCCCGAGGTCGCCGAGTACCTCTACAACGTCGGCTACAACAGCCAGGGCAATATCCTCGAGGTCGGCACCTATTTCGGCAAATCCACTTACCTCATCGCCCGCGGCATCCGCGACTCTGGCAAGGACCATCGCCTCGTCACCGTCGATGTCCACTCGCGCGGGCTCGACCCGGAGACGGGCAAGCACCTCATCCTGGCGGAAGACTCGCCGGCCTTCCTGCTGCGCATGCTCAAGATCCACGGGTTGCAGGATCACGTCATTCAGATGATCGGCTGGTCGCACAAGGCCGTCCCCATGATCGATCTGGATAGTTTTGAAACCGCGTTTATCGACGGTGGCCACGATTACGAGTCGTGCAGCACCGACTTCCTGAGCGTGCGTGCCAAGGCCCGTAAGCCCCTTCGTGTCCTGTTCCACGACAACGGCGACGAGTTTCCCGGCGTGCAGCGGACGATCAACGAACTGGTGCGGACCGACAGCCGCGTGCAGCATGTCGGCCAGATTCGTTCGCTCTACATCTGCGATCTGCTTCCGTCGCAAAAGGGCAAGGCGGCCGCGTGAGCGTCCCCGGCCCGAACCGCTGCACGGCTACAAACACGGCGAACACGGAGGAGCCGATGAAGGTGCGTGGTGTGATTTTGGCGGGCGGCAAGGGCACGCGCCTGGGCGAACTCACGCGGGTGACAAACAAGCACCTGCTCCCGGTCGGGCCGTTCCCGATGGTGTATTACCCCCTGAAAAAGCTGGTCGGGGCAGGAATCCGCGAGATCTTGCTCGTTTCCGGCACGGAGCACATGGGCGATTTCGTCGAGTTGCTCGGCTCCGGACGGTCGCACGGCTGCAGCCTGACGTATCGCGTCCAGGATGAGGCCGGCGGCATCGCACAGGCGCTTGGGCTGGCAGCGGAGTTCTGCGCGGGGGCACGCAGCGCGGTCATCCTCGGCGATAACATTTTCTGCGACCCACTCGGGCCGGTGCTGGCCGAGGCGAACGTCCACCCCGACTGCGCCTGGGTGACGCTCAAGCGCGTTCCAGACCCGGGACGTTATGGCGTGGCCGAATTGCGAGGAAAGTGGATCGCAAGTATCGAAGAAAAGCCGGCAGAGCCGAAGAGTGATTACGCCGTCGCGGGCATCTACCTCTACCCGCCCGACGTGTTCGAGGTGATCCGCACCCTCCGTCCCAGCCACCGCGGGGAACTCGAGATCACCGACGTGAATCGCTATTATCTGGAAGAGGGACGGCTCGGGTACACTTTCCTCAATGGGTACTGGACCGACGCGGGCACCCCGGATTCGCTGAACCTTGCGGCGCAACTCGTCCACGAGGAAATGGCGGTGTTCGAGGAACCCACCAGGCCAGTGAGTGCCGCCGCGTAAGCGAACCTCCAGGCGGGCACTCCAGGGAGGGATCCGTTCCATGACACCGCTTCCCCCTCTCCCCGATCACGGGAGTGCGTTTCCGGGCGACGGCGCGGCCGGACCTGTTCCCGCATTTGGAGCCTTCGGCGCCGAGGTGGAAATCTTCCTGGCGGAGTTCAACTCTTCCCAGCCCTCCGATGCCGTGGTTTCCTTACGGAAGCGGCTCGCCGCCGTGCGCGGCGACAACTTCGTCCTGCGTGAGCGCGTCGCGACCCTCGAACGTGAACTGCTCGCCACCCTGGAGCGGGCCGCCCTGCTGGACAACGAAAGCCAATCCGCTCGGGACACCGTCGCCTTCCTGCAGCGGGATAACCAGTGCTTGCGGGAGTACATCGCAACGCTCGAAGGGCAGAATCGGTCTCACCTTGAGGCCCTGTTTGAGCTGAGGCAGGCCGTCGCGCTGCGCGAACAGGAACTCGGGGCCATCAAGGCGTCGGTGAGTTGGCGGTTGGTGCGCAACCTCCGGGGGGCCGTGCGCCGCTGTAGGCGCTGGGCCCGGAAATTGTTGCCGCTCGGGAACCGCTGAGGTCCGTCATGGCCGAGAACGGGCAGACCGCAAAGGATCTGATCACGACGCTTGCCCGCCTGGCGCTCCGCTCGTTCCTCGACACGGGTTGCAGCCTGCAGTGTGCCCCTGCCAGCCCCCCACGAGTGAGCGTCGTGATGCTGCTGTGCAACCGGGCGGAGCTGACGCTCACCGCGGTGCAATCTCTGCTCACCAGTGCGCAGAAGGTTCCACTCGAACTCATCTTCGTGGACAACGGCAGCACCGACGAGACGGGCTTGCTCCTGGAACGTCTCGAAGGGATAAAAGCGATCCTCAATAACTTCAATGTCGGCTTTCCCGCAGGGGTGAACCAGGGGGCGCGACTGGCGACCGGCGAGTTCGTGCTACTCCTGAACAACGACACGCAGGTGCTAGGCGATAGCATCGGCGTGGGGGTGTCCTACCTCGATGCGAACCCCGACGTCGGCGCGGTGGGTGGGCGGATCATCCTGCTGGACGGCACTCTGCAGGAGGCGGGTTGCAGTCTGTTCGTCGATGGCTGGACCGTCCAGCAAGGGCGCGGCCGTCCTCCCGACGATCCCGCGTTCTCGTTCCAGCGTGACGTGGACTACTGCTCCGGCGCGTTCCTGCTGACGCGGCGGGCGTCGTTCTGGGAGCTGGGTGGCCTCGACGAGACCTTCAGTCCGGGTTATTTCGAGGACGCGGATTACGGCATGCGGGTCTGGGAGGCCGGTCGCCGCGTGGTCTACCTTCCGGACATCGCGGTGCTGCATTACGAGAACGCCACCTCCAGTGTCCTGCATCACATCCCCGACCTCGTTGGTCGCAACCATGCCCTGTTCGCCGGTAAGCACGCCGCCTGGCTACCGGCGCGGTTGCCGCGGGCAGGGTGGTCTCTCCTGGCGGCTCGGAGCGCGCCCGACGTTGCCACCCGCGTCCTGCTCGTGGCGGATGGCTTCTTCGGCGGTCGTTCGGTGAATGGTGCCGCTACCCTCGCTCAAGTCGCGCATCACCTCCTGGACCGCGATGCCTTTCTGACCCTGTGCCACACACGTGCCTGCCGCGATCACCTTGTCTCCGTGCTTCGCAGCTTGCCGCGGACCGCGGAGGTTCTCCCCTGCGAGTCGCTGGAGGAAATCGGCCGCGTCATGGACACGCGCCGCTCGTACTACGATCTCCTCATCGCTGGCGACGCCGCCGCGAAGCCTGTCATGTTGCCGCAACCGGCGTGCGGACCCGTTCACGCAGTCTGGACCAGCGGGCGCCTCGCCCCCTGGAGACCCGGAAGCGGTTGCCACGACTGAAATCTCAGGGGCGATGTCCTCGGGGCTATTGCAGGCGCTTGTGGAATCTCAGCATCGCCAGCGCGAACATCCCGATGCCCATGCTCCACAGCACGACCGAGTGCAGCCATAGCTCGCGCCAGCCGGCCCCGCGCAGGATCACCCCGCGCGCCGCGTCGATCAGCCACGTCGTCGGGAAGATCTGCGCCAGGTAGTAAAACGCCTGCGGCATCGAGTCGAGCGGAAAGACGTAGCCCGACAGGAAGATCGACGGCATCATCGTGCCCATCGCCGCCTGTCCCGCCGCCTCGCGCGTGTCCACGCGCGTCGAGATGAACAGCCCCATACCGAGGAATGTGAAGACGAACGGCAGCGTCAGCATCAGCAGCGTCACGACGTGGCCCTTGATCGGCACCTGGAACACGACGTTCATCAGTAACAGGATCGTGCAGAACTCCAGGAATGTCAGCACCAGGTACGGCAGCAGTTTGCCCAGGATCAACTCCGGCGCCTTGACCGGCGTCATGAACAACTGCTCCAGCGTGCCGTTCTCCTTTTCGCGGACGATCGCGTTGGCCGACAGCATGATCGCCATCATCTGGCACATCACCACCATCAGGCCGGGGATGAAGAAGTTAGCGGACCGCGTATCGGGGTTGAACAGGATGAGTGGGGCTAGTTCGACGGGGAGCCCCTGACCGCCCTGGATGACCCGTTCCAGCGACTCTTGCAGTGCGAGGGCGCTGGCGACGTTCAGCGACGAGGCAGCGATGTTGGCTTCGGAGCCATCGACCAGCACGAGGATCTGCGCCTTCTCTCGGGGTACGCGGCCCAGGTTGCGCGAGTAGTTCTCGGGGATCTTGATGCCGACGTGTGCCCGCCCGGCGACGATGGCCTGCGTCAGCTGCTCGTCGGTATAGATGCGCTCGGGGAGCACCTTGAACGAGGTGGAGGTCTCGAAGCGGCGAATGAGGGCGCGGCTCTCGGTGGTCTTGCACTGATCGAGAATGACCGTCGAAACATCGCGGATATTGGTGTCGATGGCATAGCCGAGCATGAACAGCTCGAGCACGGGGATGAACAGGGCGAAGAACAGGGTGCCGGGATCGCGCAGGATGTGCAGCGACTCCTTGCGAGCGACGGAGACCAGGCGTTGGAAAGAGAAATGGGTGTTCATGAGGGAGATGCTCCCAAGCCCACGGGTTGCAACCCGTGGGCTTCCCTGGATTCACGCGCTGTCGCCGTTCCCCCGATTCCGTGACAGGGCAACGAACACGTCTTCCAGCGATGCCTCCGTCGGATGGACCTGCGCGTCGCCCAGCCCCAACTCCTCCGCTGAGCGGGTTGCATCGGCCAGGGCGTGGACCGACTGCCCGAAGATGGTCGCCTGGTAAACGCCGCGCCGGTCGCGCAACCGTTCCAGCAGTGCCGCCGGATCCTTGCCCACGATCTCCAGCCAGTGTGTCCCTGGCGGCGTCACCTCGGGCAGCGCCTTCAACTCCTGAGGCGTCCCGACCGCCAGCAGGTTCGACAGATAAATGTAGCCGACACGTGCGCAGCGTTCCGCCTCGTCCATGTAGTGCGTGGTGACGACCAGCGTGATCCCCTCGGCGGAGAGGCGAAAGAGCAGGTTCCACAGGTCGCGGCGCGCCACCGGGTCGATCCCCGCCGTCGGCTCGTCGAGGAAGATCAACCGTGGACTGTGCAGCAAGGCGCAGACCAGCGCCAGTCGCTGCTTCCAGCCGCCGGACAACTGGCCGCCGCGCCGGTCGAGGTAAGGAGCCAGGCCGGTGAGGTCGATCAACTCCTGTTTGCGGCGCTGGGCGACCTCGGGGGATAGGCCATAAATACCCGCGTAAAAGTCCATATTTTCGCGCGTCGTCAGGTCGGAGTAGAGCGCGAACTTCTGCGACATGTAGCCGATCTGTGCCCGCACTGCTTCGGCCTCGCGGCTCACGTCGCGGCCGAGGACGATCGCCGACCCTTCCGCCAGCGGCAGCAGCCCGCACAGGCCCCGAATGAGCGTCGTCTTGCCGGAGCCGTTGGGGCCGAGCAGGCCGAACACCTCGCCGGGCGCCACCTGCAGGCTGACGCGGTTGACGGCGGTGAAGTGGCCGAAGCGAACGGTGACGCCGTGAGCGTCGATGGTCAGGCCGGTCACGGCGCCTCCTGCAGCGGCAAGATCACCTCGGCGGCCATGCCCGACTTGAAGACGCCTTGCGGATCCGCCACCTGCACCTTGACGGCAAACACCTGATGGCGACGCTCGTCGATGCTCTGCACATTGCGCGGCGTGAACTCGCTGATGCTCGCTACCTGGATCACCTTCCCCTGGAAGCGCTTCGCCGGATAGGCGTCCACTTGCACCAGCACTTCCGCACCCTCGTTGAGTCGCACCTTGCCCAGTTCGGTTTCCGGCACGAACACCTTGACCCACAGATCCTTCGCTCGCAATACCCGCACTACGGGCTGGTTGGCCGGCACCACGTCGCCCTTGCGCACCGACAGCACCTCGACCACTGCCACCTCCGGGGCACGTACGACCTTCTCGGCAAGGTTGACGTCGAGTTCGGCAAGCCGGGCGCGCAGTTCCTCAACCTTGGCTTTCGCGATCTCCTTGTCCTCCGCGCGCGTGCCCGCCTCCAGCAGTTCCCACTGCGCCAGGGCCTGTTGCCATTCCGCCTTTGCCGTCTCCTTGTCTTCGGGACGATTGCCGGCCTTGAGCATGTCGTAGCGCGCCCGGGCGGCGTTGACACGGCCGCGGGTACGTTCGCGTGCGGCCCAGGCGGCCTCGTACTCGGCACGGGCGGCGGAGCGCTGCCGGTACAACTCGGCGAGGCGGTCGAAGTCCTCCATCGCCTGTTTGAGATCGGCCTCGGCGGTTTCCACCTCGCTCAGGGCCTGGCGTTTCTCCTCCTCGCGCCAGCCGGCCTCCATGCGCTGGTGGCGCGCCCAGGCCGCCTCGACCGCCGCCTTGGCCGCCTTCTTCTCTTCGGACCGCGGACCGTACTTCGCCTTTTCCCACTCCGCAATAGCGGCATTCAGGCGTGCCTGGGCCTGGTCGCGCTGCGCCTGCAGTTCGGGCACGTCGAAGACGACGATTTCCTGGCCGGGCTTGACCGTTTGTCCTTCGCGCACGTGGACCTCGGCGACGCGGCCGCCCACCTTCGAGGCCAGGCGGACTTCCTGGATCTCGACGATGCCCGGCAGATGTAGCACCTGCGGACGCTTGCCGAAGGGCCAAAAGAAGCCCAGGGCGGCGGCGCAAGCCGCGAGCAAGGCGACGGTGGCGACGATGACAGTGACTCGACGCACGACATGGTCCTCCGGGGCGGCTGGGCCTCTGTTGTTATCTTACTGACTCCAGCGGGCTTCAGGGGCCAGTCCTGGAGGGCGAGGCTCCTGCCGAGCCGCTTGATTCCCCGGCTCGGCAGGAGCCTCGCCCTCCAGGCGGCTCTCAAGGAGCCTCGCCCTCCAGGCGGCTCTCAAGGAGCCTCGCCCTCCAAGACTTCTGACCCCTGACCCCTGATCCCTGACCCCTGTATAATGCCGGGTGTGATGTACCCAACCCCGACACGAGAAGAGCCATGGACGACCAACA
The DNA here is from genome assembly GCA_035637055.1 of Gemmataceae bacterium. Classification (GTDB taxonomy): domain Bacteria; phylum Planctomycetota; class Planctomycetia; order Gemmatales; family Gemmataceae; genus DASPXY01. The sequence continues at coordinate 9,476 of DASPXY010001180.1, forward strand.
CGCGGCCGACTCGCTGACACCGAAATATCGCCGGATCATCCTCAAATTGAGCGGCGATGCCTTCGGCGAAAGCGGTAAGAGCGGCATCAACATCGACGAAACGGTCAAGGTCGCCCACCAGGCCAAGCGCGTGCTCGAAAGCGGCGTGCAGGTGGCGATTGTCGTCGGTGGCGGCAACATCCTCCGCGGCCGGCAGTTCAGCGCCGGCGGCGACGTGATCCGCCCCGCGACCGCCGACTACATGGGGATGCTCGCCACCGTCCTCAACGGCCTGGCCCTGCAGGATGCCCTGGAGAGCCTGCGCTGCGAGACGCGGCTGCTGACCGCGATCCGCATGGAGACCGTCGCCGAGCCGTACATCCGCCGCCGCTGCACGCGCCATCTCGAAAAGGGGCGCATCGTTATCCTCGCGGGCGGCACCGGCAACCCGTTCGTCACGACCGACACCGCCGCGGCACTGCGGGCGCGCGAGCTGGAGGTGGACATCCTGCTCAAGGCGACGCGCGTCGATGGGGTCTACAGCGAAGATCCCGAGAAGAACCCGCACGCGATCCGCTATGACAAGTTGACATTCAATCAGGTAATCCGCGATAATTTGCAAGTGATGGACACTGCCGCCATCGACCTGTGCCGGGCGGCGAAACTGCCGATCCTCGTCTTCAATTTCAAGCGCGACGGCAACATCGAACGGGCGATCGCCGGCCACCCCATCGGCACGTTGGTATGCGAGCAGGTCTGAAACTTCTTCCTCCCCTCGCCCCGTGGGGGTGAGGGGGGAAGCCCACGGGCCGCTGCCCGTGGGCTTGGAGTAGCATCCCCCTCACCCCACGGGGCGAGGGGAGGAAGAGCAACCACCCCAGACACCGGAATCATTACTATGACGAGCGACGAAATCCTTTTTGACGCCGAGGAGCGCATGGACAAGGCGGTCGAGCACTTCCGCGACGAGCTGCGCGGTCTGCGCACCGGCCGCGCTACGCCGGCGCTGGTCGACAGCATCCGCGTCGAGTGCTACGGCTCACAAAGCCCGCTCAAGCAACTCGCCCAGATCAGCACGCCCGATCCGCAGCAGATCCTCATCCGGCCGTACGACCCCAGCATCCTCAAGGACATCGAGAAGACCATCCGCTCCAGCGACCTGGGCATGTCGCCCAACAACGACGGCAAAATGATCCGCCTGCAGGTGCCGCCGATGAGCGGCGAGCAGCGGCAGAAGATGGTGGCGCGCATCAAGAAGTCGGCCGAGGAGGCCAAGGTTTCCTGCCGCAACATCCGTCGCGACAGCAACAAGCACTTCGACACCGCCGAGAAAAACAAGGAACTGACCGAGGACGACCGCGACCAGGGCAAGGAAGAGGTCCAGACGCTGCTCAAAAAGTTCGAGGAGAAAATCACCGAGATGGCAGAGAAGAAATCGAAGGAAATCCTCGAGCAGTGACATGCGTGCCCACGAGTGGTAGCCCGTGG
>DASPXY010001181.1:0-5942 GCA_035637055.1 Gemmataceae bacterium
GAAGTACGGTCTGTCCCTGGCGAGTCGCGGCGTCAGGCGGCCGCAACAGCGGGGACAAACACCGGACACGACGCGCTCGCCCCAACCGCGGCGCTCGGCGGCGTCGGCCGCGCGGTGGTGGATGCTGCGCAGGTAGAATCCGGGCGGTCGGCGACGGCGCATGGCGGCACCCTCCCGCGGCGGTGGCGTTCAGCGATCGAGGACGGCTGCGACGGCCGCTCGCGCCTCCGGGAAGGGCGTCAGCGCCTGCAGCAAGGCCGCGAGCAACTGGGCGACTTCGGGTTGCAGCAGCGGATTGCTCTTGCGCCCCTTGGGAGTGCGCGCCTTGACCGGCATGCTCCAGCCGGCTCGCGCCGCTGTTTCGCGGCCGGGACCGCCCTTGAGCCAGCCCAGGGCGTCCTTCTTGAAGGCGGCCATTTCGGCCTGGAGCCTGGCCTGCGCTTCCGCCTGCCGCACGGACTCCGCGAAGGAGCGGTACGGTTCGCGCGCCCCTTTCTTGAGGCCGCGCGTCAGCCAGCGCGCGAACACTTTGCGCGGTACGCCGGCGGCCTCGGCGGCGACCGGCAGATAGCCGCCCGCGCGGATGAAGGCGCAAATCTGTTGCCCGAGCGCGGGCGTCAGGCGGTGGCGTCTCTCAGCCATAAAGAGCTTTCGCCTCGTCGAAGGGCATCGCGGGACCGCAGTAGGTGAAGCCCGCGGTCAGCCGTGTGGTCGCGTGCCGCAGACCGCGGTATTTCTTTTCCACGCTCTGGCTGAGCGAGGGGCGACGATGCATGAGCCACAACGGCGACCGATTCCGGGCGGCAATCATCGCCGGGTGGGTCGTGGTGCTGGTCGCCCGAAAGCCGAGCGCCTTCCACATCGACGCGATGGTGGCACTGACCGCGTTGCCCGCCCCAACACCCTGATAATCCGGCAGGGTGACAGTGCGATGTTCCCGCTTGCCCGGCCGGCCGACACCGACGAACGGCAGCCAGGCGCTGAAGGCCACCGGCCGCCCCTGCCATGTCGCCAGGAAGCAGACGGCGGCGGTAGCAATTCGATGACTCAGATAGTGATGGTGCGCGAATGCCGGCCAAGCCTGACGGCGGCAACGAACGATTGACAGCTCGATCGGCGGGCGGCGCTGAAGCGACCTCCAGGTGAAGCGCTGCTCCGCGGGGCGATAAACCCAATCGGGCTGTAGCCACTCCTCGACGTCTTCGTGACAGGTGATCGCGACGAAACGCTGGCCGCGCCGTCGTACCGTCTTCGCGACGGCCGCGCTGCCAATCTGGGCGACGGTGCGATCTACTACGGAGGTGTATTCGTCGCAGACGACCAGGCGTTCCGGCGTCGCGGCCAGCAGCCAGGCGAGCGTGACGCGAAACTGCTGCCCGGTGCTGAGGACATGGAACGGCCGCAGCCACGCCGGCGGGCTGCTGAAGCCGACGCTGGAGAGCAGTTCAATCAACTCCTTGATGGGCAGGTCGGCGGGAAAGCCATCGAGAACCGACCTGGTTGCGGGCCATGTCGGCTGGAGCGCCAGGGCGTCCGGCCAGAGGCGGCGGGCGATGGTGCTCTTGCCGCAGCCGCTCGGCCCAACCAACAGGCCGATGTTCCAGGGCCGTTCGGTCAACGGCAGTTCCACCTCCCAGGACATCGAGGAGGTAGCGGAGGGCGTAAGGTCGAAAATGCCGCGCACTTGCAGGACGCGCGGCGTCTCCTCAATGGGTGATTCGACGGCGATGTGCATGGGAAGCCTCTTTCGGTTCGCAATCGCTTTGCGGTTGCATTTCTGGACACAGCGGCTATACCTCCGGCCGTGTCATGGTTGCCTTTCAGCGGGGAGAACCGATGCGAAAACCCGCTCTCGTCCTCGCCGCTTTATTCCTGAGTGGGCTCGGTGGCTGCGGAACGATTGCCAACATGCGTGGGGAGACCGCCGTCCACTTCGGCGGACCGTTCCCCTGCCCGACCAGGCCGTTCGGGGGGCCTGATTCAAGACGCAAGAGCCGTGAGTGAACTACCTTGTGGGTTCTTGCTACTGGCCGACCTGCCATTCTCGCTTGTTGGCGACATCGTAACCTTGCCGTGGGCGGCCGTTGTGTCCGCGCGTGAACGGGGGAACCCAACGGACAGGGACAACTCGAACGCAACTATCTCCCCTTCCCGCCCCGGAGCGATTCCTGACGCCTCCAGGTCAGCAACCGCTGCCTTCCCAGTATCCTCAACCCAGCAGGGGCCGTTGAACGCCAGCCCTCGTCCTGGTCAGGATTGAAGATGGAGGACATGGCGGAGTACCAAGTGCCCAGTACGGGGTCGGACCGCGCTTGCCTCTCGGTACTCCGTACTCGGTACTCCGTACTTCTTCACGACACCAGCGCCTTGCAGCGCAGCCCTTCCTCGTGGAAGCGTTCCAGCAGGTCCGTCTGCTCGGCCTCGTCGCGGCATTCGATCAGGATCATGAATTGCGGCGCCGGCGGTGGCTCACTCGCCAACCCCTTCTCGGCTTCACGGGTCGCTTCTTGCAGTGATTGCCACAACTCGCTCAGCGCGGTCTGATCGGTTTCGGTTACCTTCGTCAGCGCAGCGAGGGCTTCCTGGTCGGCCTCGGCCAGCGCTGCCAACGGGTCGATGGTCAGCAGCAGCTTGCGTGCCTCTTCGTCGCCAACGTCCAGCACCTCGACGGTGACCAGGGCATCGGGGTCGAGATCGGCGCGCAGGTGGCCGTCGATCAACTTGAGCCGGCCGTCCGGCAACTCGTAGGTCAGCAAACTGCGGGCGAAGCCGACCTCTTCGAGGATGGCCGCCAGGGCGGCGCGCTGCTCGGCGGGATGGCGGCGCCAGTTGTGCTCGTGCGGCAGCAAATCGCCGGCGCGCACCTGGCGATGCTCCTTGATGCGGTTGCGTTTGATCTTCATGGTGCGATCCTCTCGTACTGCCGCAGGCGAAACAGTTCATCGGGCGCCTCGAAAAAGCCGAGGCGGCCGCGGAAGGCCACCGCCACCGGCAGCGGCTGCGGGTGGCGCAACTCCCACGCCCAGCGCCCCGGGCGGAAGTCTCCGAAGGCCAACTCCGCGGCGCCGAGTGCGTCGAGATCCAGATCGTCGGCAGACGTGCAGTCGATCAGTTCCGCCGTGCCGAGCAGGGCGCCCAGCGGCAGGTCGTCGGGGTCGGCCAGGCCAGCCGCTTCCAGGGTCGAGCGAAACGGCTCCTCGTCGCAGAGGCGGCGTGCCTCGCGGGAAAACGCGCGCGAGGCGTGGATGCCGATGCGGCCGCGGCGACTCGTCCGCCACGAGCGCGTTTCGAGACGCTTGCCTCCGATGATAATAAGGGTCGCATAAGGCTGCAAAATGGACAGAGTCAACATGGGTTCTCCGAAAACGGGCGGCTGGGGTCACTGGTTGCGCATGACGGCGGCGAGCATGCCAGTCAAGGCGCCGAGGGCGGTGTCGCCGAGAGCGGGTAGGGCGGGCGGAATCTCGTGGCCGACTGCCGCCAGGCCAGTGATTGCCCCGCCAGTCAGCAGGACACACAGACCCAGGCAGATGACCACGATGCGATGCGTCCAGACGTCATGCTTGCCGTTGCTCGGCGGCGCGGCGGTGCTCATGGGGCCTCCTCGCGGGCGATCACAGGTTGTTCGTCGGCCAGGTCGGGGCGTAGCGGTCGAGGTAGACCTTGCGAACGGCGCCAGGCTGGCCGCGGCCGTGAATCTCGACCGCGACGACACGGAAGCGCGTGCCGTTCTGGTCGGGGATGTAGACGTCGTCGTTCTGGGCGGCGTTGAAGCTGAAGGTGATCATGCCGTCGCGGATGTCGGTGTCGGCAGCGACGAGCAGAATATGGGTGAACTGGTAACTGCTGCCGTCGCCGGCGCCGTCCTGCAGACGGAGCCAGTAGTCGGCATGGAGGTGGCCGCGCACTCCGGCGACGGCGGGCGCCGACGGCGGCGCGGTGCCGTTGCGGTAGACGTCGCAGGTGGTATTGGGTGTCATGGTGTTACTCCGGATTTCCAAGCCAACCCCTCCCCCCAACCCCCTCCCCGCAACGGAGAGGGGGAGCAGGACAGGCGACGTTTCTTCCTCCCCCTCTCCGTTGCGGGGAGGGGGTTGGGGGGAGGGGTTCACGCCGCGGGCTACACGCTGTTCGTCGGCCACGGGGTCGCATCGCGCGCGAGGTAGACGCGCTTGTGGTCGAACGCCGTCCCCCAGCCGACCCGCTCCACGAAACGTACGCGATACATCACGCCGTTCTTGTCGGGCACATAGACGTTGTCGGCGTCATTCGTGCTGCCGTTGCTGTAACCGTCGCGAATGTCGGTCTGGAGATCGACAAGCAGAATGTAATGGAAGCGGTAACTCGAACTCATCGTCTTGCCCGCTTCGAGGCCCCTGCCGTAGTCGCCCTGTAGATGGCAGGGGACGGCGGCGACATCGGGGGCGGCAGGCGGGGCATTGCCCTGGCGGTAGATATCGCAGGTCGTTTCCGCAGTAACTGGGAGCGCCATTGTCAGCCTCCGGTGATGCGCATCTTGTGGTCGCGGTATGGTGCCAGCAGCGCCTGCAGGTGTTCGGGGATGCCCTGCGCGAGAACATGCGAGACGGCGCCGGGAATCGACTCGCTGGTAACGCCCGGGTCGCGCTTCGTTTGCCAGAACAACATCGCCACCCACTCGGCGCACGCCTCCTGCACGTCCTCGGGGACGGTCGCGAAGCCGGCGGTGTAGATGACACGCCAGAAGTCGATGCCGCCGAACCACGTCGGCAATAGTGGATCGTTAAAGGCGTCTTGCACCTCCAACGACGCGACGCCGCGGACCAGCCAGCCGTGGTTGGCGTCCACCTCGTAGTCGGACAACTCCATGACGTGCATGCGGAGGTAAGCCTGGACATTCAGTGCGTTGAGCGCTCCTTGCACAGCGCGCAGGTCAGCGGAGGCGCGATTGGTGTAAGCGCCGTCGGCGACCGTCGCGGACCAGCCGTTGCCGAGCGCGCTGACTGCCGTGGCGACCTGGCCGAGCGTTGCATACGTTCCCCAGGTGACGCTCGTGTCTGTTGATGAAGTGCCGGAGGCCACACGGGTCAGCGACAGCCCGGTGCTGGTCACGGCGACCGTCGCCCGCTGATTGCTCGCGGAGGTGTTTATGATTCGCAAGACCGTGGTCGGGCTGTACGCCACGCGCGCGACGGAGATGATCGGAAACCGATTCAGCGTCAGGCGGCGGTCGTTGACGCCGTTGTACAGTTCGTCGTATTGCTGGCTAACAAACTCGCGCTTGCAGTGGCGGACGATCGCCTGCGAGCAAGCGGTGATGAGCGCGGCGATCGTGCTGTTCTCGTCCGTGGTGAACGAGGCTTGATTGATGTTGTACTTCGCCCGTGCCGAGGTAATGAGGTCTGCCATCGCAATACTCCATAAAGCCCACGGGCTCGTGGCCCGTGGGCTTGCAGGTGCTAACCGGTCAACTGACGACTTTGCGCTCGGTGACGTGGGCGGCGTCGTTAGCGCTGGCGGGCTTCTGGTGGGCCTCGCCGCCGAGCAGGATGACCGCGACGACCAGGTTGGGCGACGAACCGAGCGTCACCGCGACGCGGACGTAGCGTTTGCCGCTCGACAGTTGGCTGGCGCGAATCTCCATCGTCACGGTCTTGTTGGACGCCGTGATCTGCGTGATAGCGAGGTTCGAGAAGCCGGCAACGTCGGAGAAGGAGGAGTTGTCCGCCGACTCCTGCCACTTGGCGTCGAGGGTGCCGGCGGTCACGGTGCCCACGTCGATGATGGCCATGCAGCGCTCGAACTTCTGCAGGTCAACGCCGCCGGTGTTGAACGACGCCGTTTGCGCCGCCGCGTGGGTCGGGTTCGTCGGAATGGACAGGGCTTGCGAGAGTTGTTCTTGAAACATGCTGGGAGATCCTTTCGGTAGTTCTGGCGAGCGGCGCGGCGTAAGCCCGCCGGTA
>DASPXY010001182.1:0-5749 GCA_035637055.1 Gemmataceae bacterium
TGCTCTTCTTCTTCGTGACCCCGGGCGTCGCCCGCGCCGCGGATTGGCCGACCTGGCGCCACGATGCCAGCCGCAGCGCCGCCTCGCCGCAGGTGCTTCCCGCGAAACTCCATCTCCAGTGGGTCCGCGAATTCCCGCCGCTTACGCCAGCTTGGCCCGATCAGCCCGCGATGCAGTTCGACGCCGCCTATGAGCCGATCGTCGTCGGCAAGACGCTCTTCGTTGCCTCCTCGCGCACCGACAGCGTCACCGCTCTCGACGCCGCGACCGGTATGGAACGGTGGTGCTTTCACGCCGACGGCCCCGTCCGCTTCGCTCCCACCGCCGCGGACGGCAAACTCTACTTCGTCTCCGACGATGGCTATCTGTATTGTCTGGATGCGGATCATGGGACGTTACTGTGGAAGTTCCGCGGCGGGCCATCCGATCGCAAGGTACTGGGCAATAACCGGCTCATCTCGACCTGGCCGGCGCGCGGCGGGCCGGTCGTGGCCGATGGCAAGGTGTATTTCGCGGCGGGCATCTGGCCGTTCATGGGTATTTTCCTGCACTCCCTCGACGCCCGCACTGGCACACCCATCTGGACCACCGACGGCGACGGTTCCATCTACATCAAGCAGCCGCACAACACCGACTCCTTCGCCGGCGTTGCCCCGCAAGGGCACCTGGTGATCTCCGGCAACCGCCTCCTTGTCCCCGGCGGCCGCTCGATTCCGGCTACCTACGACCTCAAAACGGGCAAACTACTCCGCTATCAACTCGCCGACAACGGCAAGCGCGGCGGCGGCTCGACCGTGGCCGCGACGGGGCGCTACTTCTTTAACGGCGGCGGGGCGTTCGACGTGGCGACCGAGAAGTTCCTTGGCAATGTCGGCGAGCAAGTCGTCCTTGCCGATGACGCCGTCTATAGCTGGTCTGCCGGCGTCTGCCGGGCTCAGGGCCTCAAGACCGCGAAGCTTACCGAAGAGGAGACAACAGATCGCAAAGGTAAAAAAACGAAGGTCACGAAATGGAAGGTTCCCGAGCTAGGCTCCTGCAAACTGCCGAAGGTCGAGGCGTTCATCAAGGCGGGTTCGCGGCTCTACGTCGGCGCTCCGGGCAAGGTGGCGGCCATCGACCTGCCGCTCGGCATGGGCTCGGCTCCATCCTGGGAAGCCAGGGTGGAGGGCACGCCGGTCAGTCTCGTCGCCGCCGCGGATCGACTGTTCGCCGTCACGCGCGAGGGCCGCATTTACTGCTTCGGCGCCGAGCAGGTCGCACCCGTGGTCCACAACTGCCGGGCGGCGCCCACGGAGCCGGCTGACCCGTGGTCGGCTCGGGCGAAGGCCGTCCTCGATACCACCGGCGTACGCGACGGCTATTGCGTCGCCTGGGGCGCCGGCAGCGGACGGCTCATCCTCGAACTGGCGCGGGAGAGCAACCTGCACATCATCGCGATCGAACGCGACGCGGCGAAGGTCGCCGATCTCCGTGCCCGTCTGGTCGCCGCAAACCTCTACGGCGAGCGCGTCGCCGTCCACACCGGCGACCCCTTCACCGTGCAGCTGCCCCCTTACCTCGCGAGCCTGATGGTCGCCGAGGATCTGCACGCCGCGGGCATCGAGGTGGACGCCTTTTTCGCCCAGAAAGCCTTTCAGGCCCTGCGGCCCTTCGGCGGCGCCCTGTGCCTGTCCCTGGACACCGGCAAGCGTCGTGATCTGCTCCGGGCGGTGACCGAGGCGAAACTGGAGAACGCCGGCGTGAGCGAATGGGCTCAGGGCGTGGTGCTGCGGCGCGAAGGAGCCTTGCCGGGCTCGGCGGACTGGACGCATGAGCACGCCGACGCGGCGAACACGCGCGTCTCGAAGGACAAGTTGGTCAAGGCCCCGCTCGGCCTGTTGTGGTTTGGCGGCCCAACGCACGACGGCATTCTGCCGCGTCATGGCCACGGTCCGCAGCCGCAGGTTCAGGGCGGGCGGCTGTTCATCGAGGGCGTTGACCTGATGCGGGCCATTGACATCTATACGGGTCGCCTGTTGTGGGAGACCAGCCTGCCCGGTGTGGGCCGGTTCTACAACAACCTGCTGCACCAGCCCGGAGCGAACGGCAGCGGCACCAACTTCATCTCGACGGCGGACGGGCTCTATGTCGTTTACGGCCGCGGCTGCCTGCGGCTCGATCCGGCGACCGGCAAGCATCTCAGCACCTTCACGCTGCCCGTCGCGCCCGGCGCGAAGGAATCCCCGCGCTGGGGCTACCTGAACGTCGTCGGCGATTACCTCGTGGGCGGCGCCGATCCGCTCTTCGATGCGAAACTCGTCGTCACCGACAAGATGCTGAAGGATCTCGACCCGAAGGCCGGGGACGACAAGGAGCCGGCCGCGAAGGAGGAGAAGGACAAGAAGGACAAGAAGCCAGAGAGCGCGCTGACGAAGCTCCTCAACAAGCTCAAGACAGAGAACGACAATATGTCGTCGAGCAAGGAACTGGTGGTGCTGGACCGCCACACCGGCAAGGCGCTGTGGTCGGCGACATCGCGGAGCGGTTTTCGGCATAATGCCATCTGCATCGGTGGCGGCCGGTTGTACGCTATCGACCGTCTCTCCGGCCCGGAGGTCGCGCGCCTCAAACGCCGCGGCGAAACGCCGAAGCACCCGCCGCGGCTTATCGTCTTCGACCTGGCCAGCGGCAAGGAACTCTGGAGTACCGAGAAGGACGTGTTCGGCACCTGGCTGAGCTACTCCGAGAAGCACGACGTGCTCATCGAGGCGGGTCGCGTTGCGCGCGACACCATCAACGACGAACCCAAGGGCATGCGTGCCTACCGCGCCGGCAGCGGCAAGGAGCTGTGGTTCCACAAGACCTACGCCGGACCAGGAATGATCCACGGCGATTTCATCCTCAAGGATCAGAGCGCGTGCCACCTGCTGACCGGCGAACCCAAACTGCGCGAGGATCCGCTGACCGGCCAGCAGGTGCCGTGGACCTGGGTGCGGAACTATGGCTGCAACACGCCGATGGCGTCGGAGCATTTGTTGACATTCCGCAGCGGGGCGGCGGGTTACTTTGACCTGTGCGGCGACAGCGGCACGGGCAACTTCGGCGGCTTCCGCTCCAGCTGCACCAACAACCTCGTCGTCGCCGGCGGCATCCTCACCGCCCCGGATTATACGAGAACGTGTACCTGTAAATACCAGAATCAGACCTCGATCGCGTTGGTCCACATGCCCGAGGCCGAAATGTGGACGTCGTTCGGCACTACCAAGGTTGAGGGGATCATCAAGGATCTGGGCCTCAACTTCGGCGCTCCCGGCGACCGCAAGGATCCGCAGGGGACACTGTGGCTGGAGTATCCAAGCATTGGCGGCAAGTCGCCGGCGGTGGCGGTCAAGGTGGCTCCGGTCAGCGCTCAGTGGTTCCGCCGCCACGAGTCCAGCGTGCAGGGCGACGGCCTGAAGTGGGTGGCGTCGTCGGGCGTCAAGGGCGTCGAGGCGATCCACGTGGCGCTCGGTGGCGACAAGTCGCGGACATACACGGTGCGGCTGCACTTCCTGGAGCCGGATCGGTTGCAGGCGGGGCAGCGTATCTTTAGTGTGGCGCTGCAAGGCAAGGAGGTGCTGAAGGATTTCGACATCGCGAAGGAAGCGGGCGGGCCGAATCGTCCGGTGGTGCGCGAGTTCCGCGGCGTGTCGGCCACGTCGGGTCTGACCGTGACGTTCCGGCCGTCGTCATTCGCTCCGAACGGTGCCGCGGTCCTGTGCGGTCTCGAGGTGCATGCGGAGGAGCGATAGCAGCCCGTGGAAAAACCCCTCCCCCGGCCCCTCCCCGCCACGGAGAGGGGAGAGTTTTCTGTCTTGCCCCCCCTCTCCGCTGCGGGGAGGGGCCGGGGGAGGGGGTTTTCCACGGGCTGCTAGGATAGAATACCACCTCATCGGGCAACCGGGTCATTGCGCACGAACGGAGGGCGTTATGAGAGTAGTCGCGTTGAGCGTTTTGGTTCTTGGGTTGTTGGCGGGGACCGGCGTTCGCAGTCAGGAAGGGGGCGGGGATAAGGAGAAGATCCAGGGAACCTGGAAGATCGTGTCCTTTGAAGCCTTCGGCATGAAGGAGATCCCTCCCGAGGTTCTCAAGGAGAGTCGAATGACCATCACCGCCGACAAAATCAGCTACAAACTTGGTGGCGAGATGGGCGAACTGGGCTACAAGCTGGACCCCAGCAAGCAACCGAAGGCCATTGATCTGCTCGAAAAGAAAGGCGGAAAGGAGATAGTAATCCCAGGGATTTACCTGCTGGACGGCGATAACCTGAAACTGTGCTGGGACGCGAATGTCGGCCCTCGGCCGAAGGAGTTCAGCAAGAAGGGCGAAGGCGGGCAGGACTTGCGCCTCGTGATCCTCAAGCGTGAGAGAAAGAAATAGATCGGACCTGCACGGCCAATGCGCCAGTCGTCATGCGTCCGTGAGCGATACGACGAGGTGCTTCCCTACTGCCTCGGCATAACGCACGAGGGTTTCGATAGTGGGATTGGGGCGTTGTCCGGTTTCGAGCTTCGAGAGGGCGGAGCGATCCATGCCGGTGAGATCCTCCAGGTCCGAGAGGCTCAGGCCCTTTGCTTCGCGCGCAGCCTTCAGTTGCTTGAGCAGTTCTTCCAACTGGTCAAGGATCGCCATGCGCTCGTGGTGCCTTTGGATCAGGGCAGGGAGTTCTTCGGCGACCTGCTCCCGGACCGCCTTGTACTTGGCAGCCTCTTCGGGCGTGAGTCGCCGGTCGCGGATGATGCGGCGGATGGTCATGGTCAGTGCCTCCTCGGAACGTCGTAGGCTGTTACCGGATAGACGGTGTCGGCGTCGATCTCTTCATAGGCAACCATCAGGTGCCGCCCTGTACTCGTGTCCCCAAACACCACGGGGCGGCCAGAGGACCGGCTGATGTCGGCGTCCGTGGCGTTCTGGAGAACCTCCTCGACCTCCTCTTGGGTGACGCCGTGCTCGGCACAATGCTGCACGTTGCCCTCGGGGTCGTCGTCCAGATCCCATACAATCGAGGTGTACGGCACCGCTCCGGCCCTCCTGGTGTGTGGTATTAAAATACCACGATCGGTCACCCTCTGTCAACCTGGATAGTGTACAATTACCCTTTGCAGCAGCCTGGAGGTGTGCGGTGGGACAGCGGTTCGAGTACCTGGTGTGTCAGGTGCAGGACTCCCACGTCACCTTCGTGAACGGCCGCTGGGTGGGCGTTGCGGAGGCGGGTCGCGGCGAAGGGTCGCTGGAGTCGTGCCCTGCCGTCTGGGATTATTTGCAGTGGGCCGGCTCCGAAGGGTGGGAGTTGGTCGCCGCCCTCGATTCGGCGCACGAGGCCAAAAGCGGCGGCGGGCATTACCAGGTTCTCTACCTCAAACGGTAGGGAGAAGCCATGTACGAACGCTATACCGATCGGGCGCGCGAGGTGATGCAGCTCGCCAACCAGGAGGCGCAGCGCTTCAACCACGAATACATCGGCACCGAACACATCCTCCTTGGTTTGGTCAAGGAGGGATCCGGCGTCGCCGCCAATGCGTTGAACAATCTCGGTATCGAGCTGCGCAAGATCCGTCAGGAGATAGAGAAAATCGTTCAGCCCGGACCGGAGACGATCAACTTGGGCAAAGTGCCCCAGACCCCGCGCGCCAAGAAGGTCATCGACTTCGCCCTTGAGGAAGCACGCAACTTCAACCATGACTACGTGGGCACGGAACACCTGCTGCTGGGCCTCTTGCGCGAGCAAGAG
>DASPXY010001183.1:0-4706 GCA_035637055.1 Gemmataceae bacterium
TACCGGCGGGCTGACGCCGCGCCGCTCGCCATGGCCTTGGCCACGTTCGACGCAGTAACAACCCATCGCGAGGTGGATCATGAACATCAAGGTCGTCTGGGAACTGTTGCGGGATACGGCGTCGGAGTGGTGGCGGCACAACGCGCCACGGCTCGGGGCATCGCTCGCGTTCTACACCATGCTCTCCGCCGCGCCGCTGCTGGTGATCGCCACCTACATCGCGGGCATGGCCTGGGGCAAACAGGCGGCCGAGGGGCAACTCGCCGGCCAGTTCCGCGAGTTGATGGGCCCCGACGGCGCCCAGCTGGTGCAGACCCTACTCGCCAACGCCTACCATCCAACCGCGGGCATTTGGGCCACCATCGTCGGCGTGGTCGTGCTGCTCCTCGGCGCCACCGGCGTCTTCGCGGAATTGCAGGACGCTCTCAACACCATCTGGGACGTTCAGCCGAAGCCGTCCGCGGGTTTCTGGGCGAGTGTGAAAAGTCGCGTCCTCACGTTCGCGATGGTCCTGGTCATCGGCTTCCTGTTGCTCGTTTTGCTGGTCGTCAGCGCCGCCCTGTCGGCCGTCAGTACCTGGCTCGGCCATGCAGGGCCAGCCGCGCTCTGGCATGCCCTGGACCTGCTCGGCTCGCTGGCGGTCATCACCCTGCTGTTCGCGATGATCTACAAGATCTTGCCAGACATCGACCTGGCCTGGCGTGACGTCTGGGTTGGTGCCGCCCTGACGGCCGTGCTGTTCACCCTGGGCAAATACCTGATCGGCCTGTACCTGGGCAGCAGCGGCACGAGTTCGACCTACGGCCCCGCCGGCTCGCTCGCGGTGTTCATCATCTGGATTTACTACTCCGCCCAGATCTTCTACTTCGGTGCCGAGTTCACCAAGGTCTACGCCCGACGCTATCACCCGCAGTCCGCGTCCTCTGCGGAGAAAGCGGGCGCGGCGAATCAGTACCACCAGCGTGTCGGCGCAGTTCCAGGCTGAACGCGGCATAGCCCCTCACTTGGGAACGGCCAAGCGCTCCAGGGACGCGCGGGTCTCGCGAGTTAGTTGCGCCGCCGGCGCTCCGGTAGCCAGCCCCGCCAGCACTTGGCAGGCTTCAGGGCTGGCGATGCGCTCCAGCACTTCGACGGCACGCAGCGACCGCAACCGTTCTGGGTCCGTTTCCGGGCCGTCAATTGTCTTCAGCAAATTGTCGAGGCGCGTGGCCAACTCCAGCGATGGCTTTTTCGTGAGGGCTTCACGAAGGGCAGGCTCCACCAGTTCGCGCAGCTGTTCGAGGGTGGTGGTAGCCTTCTGCCGCACCGCCAACGCCTTGTTGTCCAGGTCGGCGATGAGTTTGGCGATTCGTTCGGGTGGGACTGCGGCGACGGGGCGCAGTTTCGCCTTGAGCAGCGGCACCGTCAGGACCGGGAGTTTCACCAGATCCATCACGGCGCGTCCCGCCTTTGCCGCGTCGGGGCTGGCAAGTTGTGCCCACAGGACCGCGACCCCTTCCGCACCTGCGGGCGGAAGTTGTGCAATCGCCCCGATGCTCAGCATGTCCCAGACCAGAGCCGTCCCGTCCGCGCTTGCCGAGACAAGATGCTTGCCGTCTGCCGAGAACTCCAGATGCGCGATCCCGCCTGCTTGGCCCTTGAGCAGTCTCGGTTCAGCGCCGGCCATCAGGTTCTCCAGATCGTGCAGGAGGATCTCAGGGCTGCCCTGATTCCCATGAGCCAACCAGCGCCCGTTCGGTGACAAAGCCCCGACTGCAGAGCGAGCGTAGCCGCCGCGATCTGGATAGTGTTGGTGGAAGTGCATGAGCCTGAGATCGAGAGAATGCACGACGACATGGTTTCGTGCAAAGGTCGCGAGAAACCGGCCATCACGCGAAAAACAGATGCGGTTCGGCGCCGCACTCTCCGCCCCCTCAGGATGAGGCGGTCCCTTCAAGTTCTGCCGGACCTTGCCGGAGGCCACTTCCGTCAGGCAGACCCCTGATCCCTCCTCCCAGGCAATTGTTCGTCCCTCGGGGGCGAAGACGATCTGGTAACCCGCGTGTGTGCCGTTGAGAGCGCGCAAGAGCCTTCCGGTCGGCACATCCCACAGGAGTAAGCCGCGTTCATCTCCTGTCGTGATCAGCCGGGTTCCGTCTGGACTGAAAACCAGCCTCACCTCATACTCCGCCCGGCTGACAAGCCGGCGCAACTCTTTACCGGAAGCGATGGCGTAGAGGGCAATCTCGTTGCCGTAGTCCGAGACAGCGAGAACGCGCCCGTTCGGAGAGAGGAGCGCGTGCCGGTATTTGTCCGTCGGAAGGGAATGTTGGCGCAGCAGGCGGCCATCGCTCAGGTTCCAGAAGATCACGGTGCCGTCCTTACGCTGCGAGGCAACCACGCCCGATTCTACAAAGCGGGCACTTCGCAGGGGGAGGAGTTGTTTCGCCGCCACAAGCCAGTCGCGTCGGTTTTTGATGTCCCAAAGCCGGATTGTGCCTGGTGTCGTCGAGCCAGCGAGGATCGTTCCATCAGGCGACAGCGCGATACGATCCTGCGTGGTCGGCATTGGAACCAACTCCACGCTCTTGCCGGTTGTTGCTGACCAACGGCGGACTCCCCACGATGCGATGCCCGTCAGCACCTGCCCGTCTCCAGAAAAACGGAGGCTCTGGAACCGCCCGTCCCTCAAGGGGAACTCGGGAGCTTCTTGGGTCGCCTCGGTCTTCCACAGGTGGACCCAAGACTCCTCTATTGCCGCCAGTCTGCTGCCATCCGGACTGAAGGTCAGGGCCGAAGCAAAAGCCAGCCAGTTCCTGCCGTGATAAGAGTGGAGCAATTCTCCCTGCCGTGCGTCCCACAGATGGATCGCCCCCTCGGCGCTACCAGCAAGGAGAGCACCGTTCTTCCAGGCTGAACTCGGGGTGGCCAGCGATTCCGGGGCGCTGCGTCAGCCGGAAGGCCTTGCCGAAGACTATCGACTTGACCCAACCGTCTTGCTTGCGCGTCGCCGTGTAGCCCTTCGCCGTATGCCGCAGGATGTCGAACTTGAGCGGTTCCTGGCGCGCATCGACGAGCCAGTATTCAGGAATGCCGACTTCCCAGTACGCCTTGCGCAACAGCACGGTATCCTTGTGAACGGAACTACGGCTGACGACTTCCAGCACCAGGTCGGGCGTGCCTTCGACCTCCACGCAACCGCCGTCGCGCTCGCTCTCCAGCCAGCGCACCCGATCCGACTGGAGCGTTTCCGTCGAAAGGAACACGCCATCCGGCACGCCGACGTAATCGGCGGTGACGTTGCTGAGCAACAGGCCGTCGCCGAAGAACTTCCCCAGGCCAAGACTCTTGGCGAGGCCGCCGAGAACAACCGTAAACTCGGTTTTCACCTCGACGTGGGTAAACACCTGTTGTGTGCCCATGTCCACCCATACCTCGCCTTTGAGATACAAAATGCGGCTTTTCTCGGGCACGTCGTCGGAATCCGCCCAGCGGCGAAACGATTCCAGATCGACCACCCAGAACGGCACGCTGACGTCCGCCTCATCCGTCAGGAAATGGACCATCGGGAGGACTCCTTTCACTGAGTCGCGCCGGGTTTCAGCCAGCGCTCGAACCACGCCAACATCTCCGTCCGCATCTGCAGCGTGTAGGCGTGCCCGACCTGCGGATACAGGACACTGCGAAAACTGCCCTCCGGAGCACCGATCGCCCGATAGACGCGCCCGGCCCGGTCCTCCAACACCTTGATGCCGTCTGCCGGAGATCCCGCGTCCAGCTCTCCGGTAAGGGCGAGAAACGGCCGCGGGGCAATCAGCGCCAGCACGCCCTCGGCGTCGAAGTGCCTGAGCATGCCGTAGTTGAAGTAATAGACTCCGTGCGCTCGCAGCTGGCCGTGGGCGATCAGGTTCTGATAGCGCGTCAGGCAGGCGACGGTGACCGTCGCGGCGATGCGATCGTCCACGGCGGCCAGCCACCAGGAGCGCGTGCCGCCCATGCTCATGCCGGTCACGCCGATGCGCTTGACGTCCACCTCGGGCCGGCTGCACAGGTAATCGAGCGCCACCTGATCGTCGCGTACGAACATGCCCCAGAGCGTCCGCCCGAACCACAGGTGCAACTTGTGCAGGCTTTCCTGTTCGGCGCGGCCGGTCTCCGCGGAGCCCGCCGGTCCGGTGCCGGCGCGGTCGCCGTGCCAGTACGCATCCGGCGACAGCACGACATAGCCGGCGCGCACGAAGACCTCGCCCAGCGCCTCGGCGCCGCCGTTCGTGTTGGGGATGATGATTTGCGCCTTGTCGGGCGTTGAGGAATGCAGCCACAGGATCGCCGGGGCCGACCGCGCTCGTTTCACTGGCACCAGCAGCAGGGCACTCACTTCGCCGTCAACTCCATTGTCGATCGCAATACGCTCCAGGGTGTAATCGCGCCGCAGCTCGCGCGAGACGATGCGCGCCTTGACCGGATTCGGCCGCGGCGGCAGATCGCCGAGCGACTCGATCACCTTGCGGTGGACCTCGGGGCGTTGCGCCTTCCACGCGGCCGCGTCCGCCGGCAACGGCAGTTCCGGGACGCGCAGCTTGCGGTACGCCGACGGCACCAGGGCGTCGCGCTCCGCCTCGTTCTTGCGATACACCGCCTCGGCCTGCGGTCCCGCCACCGGCTGCTTCAGCGGCTGGTAACGCGCGACGGTGAGATGGCGCAGCACGCAATCGGCAACGGCCTCG
>DASPXY010001184.1:0-9067 GCA_035637055.1 Gemmataceae bacterium
CACGCCGATGCGGTGCCCCCGGTTGAACACCAGGGCCGTGCTCCAGAGGTTGAGTTGGAGCGCGTAAGCCTTCCCTTTTTCGAGCGGGGCGGGCTGATCCAGGCCGCGGTGGTAGCGGGCCAGTCCGGCGGACTCGCGCACCAGCGCCTCGTAGCCGTCGGGGTAGATGTCCACCAGCTTGACGACGAACATGGTGTCCGGCACGTCGCTGGTGAAGCGGAGCTCCGCCCACACCTTGCCGGTGATGCCGATCGGTTCGGCCAGCGGCTCGCTGACGAAGCGCAGGACGTCCTTGCGTTCACGGAGGGGTCTCTGGTCGAGCGGCCCGCTCTTGGTGCCGAGGCCGTAGTTGCCGCCGAGGCTCGGAACCGGGGCTCTGGGGTCGTAGGTGTAAGTCAGGGCGGCGGCTTTCCCTGCCGGCCTCGTCTTGCTCAGCATGCCATCCTGGTGCAGGTAGTAGTCGGTCGGGGTGTGCGGCACGGGCCAGACAGGACTCACCTTCCAGACGTTCCCAGGGGCCGCCGGATCCTTGGTGTCGCCCATCAGGAAGTACACGAGGGCCGACTTCGTTTGCTTCGGTTCCTGCCCGGTCATCAACTGCTTGAGGGTGGGGGCCTGCGCCCCCTTCGGCCAGTTCCGTTGGGGGTACTTCAGGTCGCCGCCGATCGGGCCGTGGCCGCCGGGGCCCATCCTGACGAAGGCGCGGCCGTTGGCGGCCAGCGCGGCGAAGGTGTCCAGGGCCCCTTCGCTGAACAGGTCGTACCAGCCGGCATTGGCCAGGTAGTAGACCTGGTTGCCGGCGGCCTGCTTGCCGAGGAACGCCGCGCGGGCCTTCAAGTCGTAGGGGATCGTCGTCGGGCGCGGCCAGTCGGCGACCTGCTGGTTCCTTTGAGTCATCCAGGTGTACATCCCCCGGCGGGCGCCGTTACTGAAGCACCAGTGCAGGTAGGCGTCGTCGGCGCTGATGTTGACGGTCACGGCGATCAGGTGCGGCGCCTTCGACCAGATGGCGTTCGACGGCGAGATACCGTGGCCGGACGGGCCCCACATGGCCACCTTGCCGTTACACCACGTCTGTTTTGCGCACCACTCGATGGCGTCGTAGCTGTCGTCCACCTCGTTCCGAAAACTGTCGCGGGGGAGGGTGCCTTCGGAGCCGTAGCGACCGCGCTGGTTCTGGCAGACCAGGACGCAGGGGTGATCGCCCAGTTCCTGGACCGGTCGCGGGTCGAAGCGGCTGTAGGGCGTCCGCAGGAGCATCACAGGCCACGGCCCTTCCCCCGTGGGCGGCAGGAAGACGTCGGTGGCCAACTTCACGCCATCGCGTAGCGGCATCCGGACGGACTGGTGGCGCGTGCCCGGCGGCAACTTCGCCAGGCACTTTTTCAGCTCGGCGGCGTTGATCGCGGCGAACCTGTCTGGCGGGTTCTTGCCCTGAACTGGAGCGTCCGACTGGGCCGCTGGCGGCAGACCGAACACGAGAACAGCGAACGGGGTCGTGACTGCCGCCAGTCTGGGAAAGTGCTTCATGACGGGTCGGTCCTCACGGGTGTTTTCCCAACGAAGGGGCAGAGAAACATCGGCACGGTCATGTCAATGGCCGGCGGACCAGAACAGGCCCTTCGGCCCCTTGCCCGCCGAGCGGAGCGCAGTCTTCCCTGCTTCCTCAGCAACACGTCGCTGTAACTGGTGCAGTTCCTGAGTGAGGCCCTCCACGATGGCCAGGGCATCCTCCGCACGGCCAGCCTCGACCTGGCCGCGCAGCAGTTCCAGACCGAGGCTGGCAATCTTCAGGCGCTTGCGGACTAACTGGCTCAACTGCCCCTCATCGGGGCGTGCGTCTGGGGTGGCGGCGATATCGACGGGCGTCGCCCACTCTGCCTGGCGGTCGGGGATCTCCCCACGCAGGATGGTGACCTCGGGCGGCGCCTGGATGCCGAGGCGCACGGTGTTGCCCTTGATGGCCAGCACCTGCACGCTGGCCTGGAAGTTCGGGAAGAGGACTTTCTCGTTCAGACGACGGGAGAGCACGAGCATGGACGGACTCCTTTCGCAAGCCACGGCGGCGCTGCGCGCGGCAGGGCTTGAGACAGCCGCTCCCGACAGAGCGACTCCCCCACGGTGGGGCAGAGAAGATTGCCGGAGGCAAGACTCCCGGGCAAAGAGGACAAGGGGGTGGACGGTTGCCAGAAAGCGACGACATCCTGTCGCTTGGGGGGAAGGGGGTGAGCGTGCTGCTCACGCTTTGTGGCAAGCGCGCCGACTGTAACCGAAAAGCGGCTCGCCACGCAAGACCGCTTTCTTGCACGTCCTGGCTCGGGACGGTCACGGCAGATGCCGTCCCACCACATCCCCAGGCTCCCCCCGCGGTTACGCTTCCTGCAACTTCCCAGGTGATCGGGGACATGCTCCGAAGATCCCAAGCCTGGGACAGCAATCCAGTTGCTTTTCCTGCCGAGAACCGTACACTAACACCACGAGCGGAGGTGAGTAATCTTTGAGGCAACTCCGGCGAGTGAGTGATCGAAGTCGTTGGATGACTAACTGGACGGCAACCCGGCAGGGCCAGGGGGCCAGTCAGCGAGTAAGCCGACGTGGTCGAATACCTCCGGGTGTTCCACCCCGTCGGCTCGTTTCATTCACGGGCCCCACCTCCGACACAGCGCCAGGCGAGACCCCTTTGAGAGGGCCGCCTCCTGAGAGCGTTACCGGGTCGCCAGCGACGAGCAGGATCGCCTGGACTGGCCTTGCCCCCAAGTCCCGCATGGGAGCCTGTTGGGGGACGGTCTCCTGACCGTGCCACTCTGCTGACCGAAGGTCTCCCGGGGCCACGTTCCCAAGGTGCCCTCGGATGTGGTTGCTAACTTCATGAGCAATGAAGCGAACCGCACGGACATGTTGCGGAATCAGGTCATCGACATCGCCAACGCCCTCTTTGCTAATGGGCCCGCGGCGAAGTCCGGCAGCAGGAAGTGAAGCCAGCGGCAGGAAGCAAGACTGCTTCGTGGGGTTGGGCCTGGCGCGAAGCGGTTGTCCGCGATGGTGGGCGGCAACTCAGGCGTGGCAGCAATGTGACCCGTTCTCTTGTCCCTCCATTTGCAATCCGCCCCTGCAGGTCGCAAGACAGTCAAGCAGTTCATGCGACGGGGTCGGCAGGGCACCCGGTCGCGCTAACCGTTCAGGAGGACACATGGACATCCGCGAGTTGTTCGAGAAGGCGTGCAGGGCCTATCAGAAGCACTGCCGCGAGTCGGGCGTGGCGTACGCGACACCGAGCATCATGTACAGCGACCTGAATACCCCCGCGGGGGTGGTGACCCTCCGAAACGTCAACCGTACCCTGGCGAGCTTCACCTGGGACGGCAAGCGACTCCAAGGCGTGAGGGCCTGAGGAAGCCCAGCACGCAGGGCCAGTGCTCGTGGGACGACCAGACTCGTCCCCGCAAGGAGCGGTGCCGACTCGCCGCCGGCGCGGGCCCTGTGCGTCCGGACTGGTGCCCCCACCGCGCCCCTCCCTTGGAAAAGGACACCCTCATGCCTGGGCAGAAAACGCTCCAGCAGCGACAGACGGAATTGCAAGCCCTGCTCGCCACCCCGGCGGGACGCAAGCAACTCGAACAACTGGAGGCCCAGTATCGGACTGCGAGCGGCAGGCTGAGGCCGGGGCGGGGGTCGGTCATCACCTACCTCCTCGTCTACGAGAGAGAGCAGGGCCTGCTCAGCGGTTGACCAGCCGCTCCGAGCGAGCATTCACGGCGCTCACCGGCCAAAGAAGGAAGAGCGCGTCCGGTTTCTGCATGACAAGACTCTCCTGAGGGCGTAAATCCCTTGGAAGGTCCGGTTGCCACCATCTCAAATGGAAGTGACATAATGATCCACAAGAAAACCGCTGCCAAAGACCTGGGTCGTTCCGGCCGCTCCCTGGCGTCCCGCCTGCTGGGCGGTGCCGTGCGTGCCACCCTGCCAGCGGCGACACCGCCGGAACCGTGGCACAACAAGCAGTTGAAGGGCAAACACAGAGGCAAGAGACCGTAGACGGTTTGCGGTGATACGCTCCCTGCCGAGCCAACAGCAGAGCGGGTGAAGGCCAAGAAAGTGCTGTGTCGAAAACCCCTCCCCCCAACCCCCTCCCCTGCGAGGAGAGGGGGAGAAGAAGAGACGTATTTGGCTTGCTCCCCCTCTCCGTTGCGGGGAGGGGGTTGGGGGGAGGGGTTTCCTACAAAGCACCAAGAAAGCCGATGGCCGTCCAACGCCGCAGCGAGTTGCGCGGACAGGGGTAGCCTCGCCTCGCCCTTGCCTGAGCGCGCTGCCCCTGATATAAAGAATTTAGGGACAGATATACTAAACTATGCTCGATGAACCGTCGGGCGTAAGGGAGGGGTCAGTTGTGACCGGACAAGCGGACAGAGAGAAACTGATGCAGCTGTCCAAGGAGCGGGAAGAGGCTCTCCTGGACGCGGAGCAGGACGCGCGCCGCCGACCAGCGGCGGCGGAGGAGACCGACACGGACCTGACGAGGACGGCTGAGGTGCTGGCCCACTTCGTGCGGGAGTTCGAGGAGTACGAACTGCGGACGGGCGCCCGCCACAGGGTCGCGGTCGACCGCAGCGGGCCGTCAAGGCAGTCCGGCCTCCCGGCAGACGGGGTCGATTACGCCACGCTCAGCATCAGCGAGCGCAGCGGGCGGACGAACGGCTACCGCGGCGGCATCACCCTTCTCCAGGCCCGGCACCGGCACGGCTGCTACGAACTGCTGCACGGGACGGCAAAAGAAACCTTCGCCTCCGTGCATGGTTTGAGGGCGAGGCTGGTCGAGTTCCTGGCTGGTCTCGACGACAAGGCCCTGGCAGAGGTGTTCGCGTACATCCGCAGCATCCACCCAGGCCGCTAGTGCCCGCGCGACAGGTCGCCGCTTCGTTTCCAGAGCGCCTATCCTTCAACGCTATTCCGGGTGCGCTGCCAAAGATGGCCTCGACCGGCGCGCGTCGTCGTGAGAGTCGGAACCCTCGCATCACGCAACTGGCCCCACGCTGCCGTTGGATGGTGTGCGGGGTCTGCCGTCGTCACTCCCCTTTGCCCCGCGCTCGAATCAGCCCGGCCAATGTCTTGTAGCCAAGGCCCTCCACCAGCAGGGCGATGGCTTCCCTTTCCTCTGCCAAGGCGTGTTCGACGGCGCTCTGCGGGGCCGCCGGTGAGGTCACCGCCGGCGCCTCGACCGCAGGGCCGGGGTGGGGTGGCAAACACTGCGTCGGGGTTGGTTCGCGCGGCGCAGGCCGCTTCAACTTGCGCTCGGCGGCCTCGATCCAGAACGCATGCAACCGCAGAGCGGTGAGCGAAAACCCGGCGGTGTCCATCGCCCGGAGCCGATCAACGTATGCCTGAAGCCCCTCGCCCTCTCTGCTGTCCAGGTCACTCTCGCCCATGCCTCACTTCCCCTTGACCTTGCGGGGCTTCTTCGGCTTCGCCACGGCGTCGAGTTCAACGGCCAACGCTTTGACCAACCGAGCGATGTCCTTGGTGGGGAAGAAGACGAGCAGCCGCACCCGGATGGAGAAGCCCCCGCCTTCCGCTTCGTTCCGGGTTTCGACCTCGACCTTGTAGTCCTTCTGGGCCCGGAAGAGGAAGTCTTCGACCTCGGCGGTGCCAGGGAACTCGATGCAGGACTCGCCAGGTCGGTATTCCTGGCAGCACTGCACGGTCTCGATACCCCAGTCCCAGAGCAGCGGCAGGAGCGGGGCGAGCTTCACGTCGATATCGATCAGATCCTCGCCGAACGGCACCTTGACGGTCTTGTGGTTGATCGGCAACGCTCCTTTCCTGTGCGAGTGTTCTTGCCCGGTGGGCGCCCCCCGGCGCAATTCGAGGCACTAACCAAAAGGCGAGCGGCGCGGCGTCAGCCCGCCGGTGAAGGCAGCACCGGCGGGCTCACGCCGCGCCGCTCGCCACTCAAGTTACAGAAGGCACACCGGCGGGCTCACGCCGCGCCGCTCGCCACTAAAGCTACAGACGCTTAATACCGCCGGCCTCCGCCCCCGGAGCCGCCGCGGCCGCCGCCGTAACCGCCGCCGCCACCGCCGCCACCTCCCCGACCGCCACCGAAACCACCTCGGCCGCCGCCCTCGGTCTTGGGCTTGGCCTCGTTCACGGTCAAGGCGCGGCCGTCCACCTCCTTGCCGTTGAGCGCCGCGATGGCGGCCTGGGCTTCCTGGTCAGAGCCCATCTCCACGAACCCAAAACCCTTCGAGCGGCCGGTGTCGCGGTCCATGATGACCTGCGCGGACTGCACCGTGCCGTGCGGTTGGAACATCTGCTCCAGGGCGCTGTCGGTCACGCCATAGGTCAGGTTCCCCACATACAACTTCCTGCCCATTGAGGGCCTCCTCACGAAAACCGGCGAGGGACGGCCTGACCCACAGCGGGTTGGAGCCGCCTCACCGAAAGAGTACGGACACTTCTGGGATAAGGGGGAGGGAGATAGTGAGAATGACAGCACGCCCACGGCCCGGCCCGCTTGGCCCAACTATGCCTATCATAGCCGCTGACGTGTGCGCTGCATAGAGATTTCCGTGCAGCGATCTCTACTTACTCGACGCGGGGCAACTTGACACAAGCCTGAAGCGCCAGCGAGGGACCGTCCTTCGCTGGCGCTTCAGGCTTGTGTCAAGTTGCCCCGCGTCGAGAATAATGCGATTATTCCGGCTGGAATCATTACAGGCGCTACCCAGCAACCCGTGAACAATAAACAAGGACGTGAGAAGACAGCGTCCTTGCTGGCTTGTCGCGTCATGATCGACGAATTACCGTTCACCGTTCACTGCTGCGCGGCGGCGAAGATCCGATCGAGCGCTTGCGTGTTGCGCTGCCCCGCGGCCAGCAGGTTCCCATCCTCCGCCAGCCCTGCGAGACCAGCCAGCTCGTGCAGCACCGCGGTCAGCAAGTCTTCCCGGCCGTCGGCCGCTCCCGCCGGCAAGGCCAACCCGTCGGCAAACTCCTCGTCCTGCCCGGGCGTCGGATCGACGAACCAGCCATAGCCGGCCCCGTCCGGACTGAGGACCATCTGCCTGTCCTGCGGGAGCACCACGCCCAGCTGGCCAGGAGGCAACTCTTGAAGGACGGCGGTTACGCCCTTCAACCGGTCCAGCACAGCCGGATTGACACCGGCCTGTTGGAGCCGATCCAGCGCCACCGCCACGGTCACATCCACGGCAGTCTGACTGATCGGCGCGGCGCCCGCTCCCGCGCCGCCGGCCGCCAGCAACAATTGCACATCGGCGCTGAAGCGGCCCGGCACCGGCGTCCACCCCGGCGCACCGTAGGCGAACCGAGTGATGTCCGGCGCCCCTGGGCTATTGCTGTTGCGCAGTTTCCAATCCCCGGAGATGGTGTTGAACACGCCGATGCTCGTCGTGCCCGTGCCTTGCCAGTCACCCACGGTCGGGATGTCCCCCACTCCGCCATAGGCAAAGGGGGCGATGTCGGGAGCACCGGGGCTGTTGCTGTTCTTCAGATACCAGGTCATGGTGGCGGGATCGACAACCCCGATCGTCGTGCTTCCGTCGCCGTCCCAATCGCCGACCACGGGAATCCAGCCTGACGCGCCGTAGGCGAACGGCTTGTAGTCCGGAGCACCGGGGCTGTTGCTATTGCGCAGATACCAGGTCATGGTGGTGGGATCGACGACGCCAATGGTCGTGATGCCGTCACCATCCCAATCGCCCACCACGGGAATCCAGCCTGGCATCCCGTAAGCGAACGGCTTGTAGTCCGGAGCACCGGGGGTATTGCTATTTTTCAGATACCAGGTAGCGGTAGTGGGATCGAAGACACCGATGGTAGTGGTGCCATCGCCGTTCCAATCGCCGACCACGGGCTGCCAACCGGAGGCCCCGTAGGCAAAGGGGGTGATGTCGGGGGCACCAGGGGTATTGCTGTCGCGCAGATACCAGGTCGCCGTACCCGGGGCAAAGACACCGACCGTGCTCGGTGCGGGGGGAATGACCACGGGCGAAGTCGCGGCAGGGGCTGGCACGGGCGCTACGGCCGGCGCGCCCGGGTCCACGATCACGCCGTTGGCCGTCAGGTCGTCGTCGCCGCGCTCCCCATCGATCAGGTAGAGCGTCACCGTGCTGAGGAATTCCGTCTCGAGGTTCCCCTCAGTGACCCGTTGCCGAACCTGAGTGCGGATCTTCGCGCCTGTCGTACCGTCGAACATGAACGAGTACCAGTGCGGGGTGGGGTTGTCCCGCGTACGGCCGAACTTGTAGTACGTGGTGATCCTGCCGTTGTCCAGGGCGTTGAGCCACGGCAGCGACAGGGTCACCACCGTGGATCCGCCGGGCTCCAGTCCGCCCACCTGGAAGGTCACGAACCCCGCAGGGAATTCGACCCCCGCAGGCGGCGGGTTGTTCGCGGGCGGCGTGAATCCGTGGGCGAGCGTGACGACGCCGACGGAGGCGCTCAGCCGCATCGGACTGTCCGGCACGGGCGCTGGCCCCGGCGCCGGCGGCGGGAAAGTGGGGGCCGTGCCGGGGAGCGCGCCCGGCAGCGCCAGCACATCGATCGGCGGCACCAGATCCAACACCGTCCGCGGCATGCCGGCGATCTGCAGCCACGCGTACAGGCGGGCGATCACGGTGCCCCGGATCTCGAAGAGGCGAAGCGGATCGGTGGCCAGGACGTCGCGCGCCTCCTTCCAGCGGAGCTTGCCGTCGCCGTTCGGGTCGTGGAGCCTCAGAGCCACGTTGGCGAACAGCCCGCCCTCGACGCCGCCGCTGGCGATCACGAAGTTGAGGGCCGCCCCGACCGCCAGGCTGGCGCTCACCAGCACCGCCGAGCCGGCCGTGTCCACGAAGAAGCCGTCAAAGACGTCCAGCACGTTGTGGCTCGCGAACGCCTCGCGGACCCCGAAGGTGTCGTAGCCGAACGTCAGGAAGAAGCTGGCCCCGACCCGGCCGGTGACCGTGGCGACCAGCGGCGGCAGGATCGGGAACTCCTGAGTGTACGAGAAACCGAGATTAAAGATCGGCGTTGCGAAGCGGAACAGGTCCACGTCCTGCCCCATCAACAG
>DASPXY010001185.1:0-2869 GCA_035637055.1 Gemmataceae bacterium
TGCAATGCAATGCAATGAATCCTCTCCTCCCTTCTATTCTCGCACCCCGCTCTCCCTCCCACAAGGGCACTCAAGAGACAATTCCTCCCCTGGCGCTGTGGGCTTCTGAACTGCTGTCGTGGCTCTATTCATCATCTCGTCTTCGCCCCGATTTCCCGTTGAGGGACTGGGAAGTGGCCCAGCAGAGCAGTCCAAACACAAGTCCGATTCCAGCACCAAAGGTGCCCCCAGTGATGGCATCGGTGACCAAGCGGGTAGAGACTGCAAGCTCCAATAACAGACCGTTGAGGAGGCCAACGAGTGCGAAACTGATGGTGACCAGGAAAAAGCTGCCAGGTCGCACCTTCCGAATCGTAGCAACGAACATGCCGAAAAGCATGGCCAGGAGCGCTCCTGCCACGAGCGGGGAGCGATTGCCGAGCAACACCACGAGAGCAAAACAAGCGGCCCACAAGAGGGTCGATGCAGCTGCGTATCGCAGAAGCAGTCTCATTTGCCGGCTCATAAGCGTTCGCTCCGCAGTAGGATCGCATCGAACAACCGCCTGCTGTTCGCCCCGAGGCGGCTTTTCTATCATATCGGCACGCCCTTCCGACAGGAGTCACCCTCATGGCCACCCTTCCGCCGTTGATCGATGCCTACCTCGCCGGCGTGCAAACTCTCCGCCAGGCCGTCGCCGGAATGAGCCGCGACCAGGTTCTCGCCCGCCCCGTACCCGGCAAGTGGAGCACTCTCGAAGTCGTTTGCCACCTCGCCGATTTCGACCCAATCCTGGCGGATCGCTGCAAGCGCGTCATCGCCGAGGAGCGGCCTACGCTCCTCGGCGCCGACGAGAACCGCTTCGCCGCAGCCCTCGCCTACCACCAGCGCGACCTCGAAGAAGAGTTGAGCATTATCGAACGCACGCGCGGGCAACTCGCCCGGATCCTGCGCACCCTCCCCGACGACGCGCTGCAGCGTGTCGGCGTCCATAACGAGCGTGGGCCGCGCACCCTGGAACAGCTCTTGACCACCGCGACGAACCACATTGCGCACCACGTCAAGTTCATCGCCGAGAAGCGCCAGGCCCTCGGCCTGTCCGCGTGATGGACATCATGGCCACGCTGCGTGAGGATGCCCGCACCATCTGGCAAGCCGCCGTCGATGCCGCCCGGCCCGACCAACTCATCGGGAGCGCCTTCGCCGACGCGAGCTTCCCGCTTCGCAAAGCCCTCGACGGAGCGACCCGGATCATCGTGGTCGGCGCCGGCAAGGCCGGCGCTGCCATGAGCGCCGCCGTCGAGGAAGCCCTCGCCGACCGGCTCGATCGGCTTACCGGCTGGGTGAATGTCCCCGCCGGCTCGGTGCGGCCACTCCGGGCCATCCATCTCCACGCCGCTCGTCCCGACGGCAGCAATCACCCCACCCAGGAAGGGGTAGAGGGGACCGCGCGCATCCTCGAACTCGCCGCGAACGCCGGTCCGGGCGACGTCGTCCTCTGTCTGCTCAGCGGCGGCGGCTCGGCGCTGCTACCCGCTCCGGTCGATGGGGTCACGCTGGCCGACAAGCAGGAGGTGACACGCCTGCTGCACGCCTGCGGAGCCACCATTAATGAGATGAACGCGGTCCGCAAACACCTCAGTAAGATCAAGGGTGGGCGGCTGGCGCAGGCATGCTCCGCCCTGTCCCTCTTTAGCCTGATCATCTCCGACGTGATCGGCGACCCGCTCGACGTGATCGCCTCCGGCCCGACCGCCGCCGACCCGACCACCTTTGCCGACGCCCTCGCTGTCCTGGAGCGCTACCGCCTGACAACCCAGGCTCCCGCCGCCGTGCTGGCGTACCTCCAGCGCGGGGCGGCGGGGCAGGAGCCGGAGACGCTGAAGAGTCTACCGGGCGGCGTCCACAATCTCGTTCTCGGCAACAATGTGAAGTCGCTGGCCGCGGCTCAGCGAACGGCGGAGGGATTGGGCTACCGCGTGCTCAACCTGGGTTCGTATATCGAGGGCGAAACGCGCCAGGTGGCGACGGCGCTGGCCGGCGTGGTCCGCAGCATCCGGGAGCAAGGCGTGCCGCTGGCGCCGCCGGTGTGCCTGCTCAGCGGCGGCGAAACGACTGTCACATTGGGCGAGGGGCACGGGTTGGGCGGTCGCAATCAGGAGTTTGTCCTGGCCGCGGCGCTCAAACTTGGCCGCGAAGGGCTTCAGGGTGCCGTCGTCCTCAGCGGCGGCACCGACGGCGAGGACGGCCCAACGGACGCCGCCGGAGCCGTCGCCGATGCCGGCACGCTCGCCCGGGCCGCGCAACGGCGACTCGATCCAGCCGACTTCCTCGCCCGGCACGACGCCTATCACTTCTTCGAGCACACTGCCGACCTGCTGCGAACCGGATTGACGCAGACAAATGTCATGGATGTCCGCGTCGTCCTCCTGGCCGCGCCGAGGCAACCGGAGGCACGGATAGCCGGCCTGTGATGTATTTTGCTCCTCGCTGAAACCGGCATTGTAAGAATTTCCCACAGAACCGACCCGCTCCCCGCGAAGTGCCATCTCAGCCGCCTTGCTCGAACCCTTGACCAAAAAAGGGCTTGCGGCACATCGGGCGACCGTGCCTGACAATTGGCACGCCTGTTGCATAGAAACCTTCCACTGCCCGAGACAACTTCACAAGAGTTCGGGGCTGGAAGAGAAGAGGTTCGGGAGTTTCCCGAGTTGGCATGGCGGTGGTCCGAGCCGGTGAACGCTGTTCGGAACAGCAGCACTCACTTTCCCTCGGGCCCCGCCATGACCGCCCTTGTCCTCCACCCAGCAAGGGCATTCACCGGCTTCCACGATAACCCTGAACTTGGTTCAGGTTCTTGCAGCAGAGTTCGGCTGATACATTCCCTTGT
>DASPXY010001186.1:0-3105 GCA_035637055.1 Gemmataceae bacterium
CCGCGAGATTGCGCACCGCCATGCCGTTACCCCGAGCATCAGCCGGCACAGCGGCCTGATCAATGTGCCCCTCGCCGCGATCTACCAGGCTGCTGTGCCGGCTGATGCTCGGGGTAACGGCATGGCGGTGCGCAATCTCGCGGAGTACATCTGCATGGCGGCCGCGGCGGGGCTGATGTACGGCCTGTCGGCCTGGGGCGTCGTCGAGGCATCCGGGCAACTCTGGGTGGTAGCCGGTCTGGCGGGTCTCGCGACATTCGTCAGCTGGCGGGCGCTGTTCTCGCCATTCATGGAATTCTTGGTGGAAATGTTCGCGTGGCCGTTGTACCGGGTCCACGGCCGCGGGCCGGGGTTGGAGCATTTCCCGGCGCGCGGTCCGCTGCTGGTACTCGCCAACCACAGCGCCTGGTTCGACCCGGTCTGGCTGGGCAAGGTGCTGCCGCGGCGCGTGATCCCGATGATGACCAGCGTTTTCTACGACATGCCGGGTCTGCGTTGGCTGATGAAGCACGTGGTACATGCGATCCGCGTGCAGCATTCGACGTACCGGCGCGAGGCCCCGGAATTGATGAAGGCGATCCGCGAACTCGACAAGGGCGAGTGCGTCATCATTTTCCCCGAAGGGGCGATGCGCCGCACCGAGGAAAAACCGCTGCGGCAGTTCGGGCAAGGAGTGTGGCACATCCTCAAGGAACGGCCGAACACGCCGGTGATGGTCTGCTGGATCGAGGGCGGCTGGGGCTGCTATTTCTCCTACTTCAAGGGGCCGCCGACGAAGAACAAGCGTTTTGACTTCTGGCGGCGAATCGACGTCGCGGTGGGGGCGGCAGAGAAGATCGACCCGGCGTTGCTGGAGGACCATCGGGTGACCCGAGCGCACTTGATGAAGGTGTGTCTGGAGACGCGCCGCTACCTGGGGCTGGAGGCTCTGACGGGAGAGCAGATCGAGAGCGAGGCCGCCGAGCAGCCGGACAAGGCCACCTAGCGGCGGTTCGTTGACCCGACTCGCCCGATCTTCTTTCAGGTTCCTTTAGGAGTCCGTCGGCCCCGACGAGTCAGGTGGCGAACCTCCTCCTTCCGCTGTCCGGCGTTGCCTGCTACAATACCCTATCGCCATCATGCCTGACCAGGAGAGCGACCTATGACCGCCGTTGCCGAGCTTCCGACCCGCATGCGTGAACTGCGCGAGAAGTTCCTCGCAACCACCGCCGTGCTTGTCGAGGAAGTATGCCGCCACGGCAAGGAAAGTTGCCGGCTCTGGGATGCGGCCTGGATGGAAATGCTGGCTGGTGGCGACGATCCGCAGGCGCGGAAGGTAGCGCACGACGGGATGCGGGCACTCCTGGGCCTCATTGACACAGTCCGAGGCACCCTTGTGGGCATCGAACCCGACAGCCCGAACGCTACCCGTCTGCGCTCTGTGCGCGCCCAACTTCGCGACCGCATGGTGGAGGCCGAGACCGGCCTTCGGCCCGAACCGGAGATTGACCCGGCCGAGACACAACAGGCTCTGGACGACCTTGCCGCAGGCAACCTCGTACCCGTTGAGGATGTCATCCGTGAGCTTCAAGGTTAAGATCCGGACGCTGGTGCGCGGGGCCATCGGGATGTGTGGGTTGAATCGTGCGGAAATCCTCCGCCTCCACCTGCGCATCCAGGAGCGATTGGAAGACCTCCCCGATGCCATCCGGGCGAAACGGTCGCTCAAGCGTCCGGAGTGCTTTGTCTTCCAGGCGGCCCTTGCTGGGCAGGATGCCAACTACTGGTTCCACTTCCTCGTCAATGACCAGGCCGAGCCAGGCACGCTCATTGTGCAGCACGTTGTCTGCGAGCGGCGCCCACGACCGGAGAGCGATTGAAGGCCCACCCGGTCCAGCGGGAGGCACGAACCCAGCGACCGGTATGGTGTCCCTTCCGAGAATAGAATGCGCTCGGGAGGAACCTCATGCTGCTGACGATCACGACGACTCACGCGCCCGCGACCGACCTGGGCTACCTGCTGCACAAGAACCCCGCCCGCGCGCAGTCGTTCGACCTCTCCTTCGGCCGCGCTCACGTCTTCTACCCCGAGGCACTCGCGGACCGCTGTACCGCCGCCTTGCTGCTGGACGTCGATCCCGTCGGCTTGGTGCGCAACCGTCGCGGGCCAGCTGGCGAGGGACAGTTGTTGGAGCAATACGTCAACGACCGCCCTTACGTCGCCTCGTCGTTCCTGAGTGTCGCCATCGCCCAGGTTTTCGGTAGCGCCTTGCAGGGCCGTAGCAAGGACCGCCCAGAACTCGCCGAGACGGCGCTGCCGTTGCGAGCGCGGCTCGCGGTGCTGCCGTGTCGCGGCGGCGAGGCGTTCCTGCGGCGCCTGTTTGAGCCACTTGGGTACGCCATCACCGCCACGCGCCACCCTCTCGATGAGACATTCCCCGACTGGGGCGAAGGGCCTTACTTCACCGTCGAGATCGAGCAGCGCTGCCGCCTGCGCGACCTGCTGGCGCACCTCTACGTCCTCGTGCCAGTGCTCGACGACGATAAGCATTATTGGGTCGAGCAAGCCGAGGTCGAGAAACTGCTGCGGCACGGTGAGGGCTGGCTGGCGGCCCATCCCGAGCGCGAGACGATCACGCACCGCTACCTGAAGCATCAGCCGCGCCTGGCACGCGCCGCTCTCGCTCGCCTCGCCGAAGAGGACGCCCCCGACCCGGACGCCATTGCCACCGCTCACGCCGTCGAGGAGGAAACCCTGGAAGAGCGGCTCAGCCTCAACGAGCAGCGTTTGGGGGCTGTCGCGGCAGCCCTGCGCGGCTGCGGCGCCCGGCGTGTTCTCGACCTGGGCTGCGGCGAGGGCAAGCTCATCCGCGAGTTGTTGAAGCATAAAGAGATCGAAGAAGTCGTCGGTATCGATGTGTCGCACCGTGCCCTGGAGATCGCCGCCGACCGGCTGAACCTGGACCGGCTGCCGCCGAAGCAGCGCGAGCGCGTCCGGTTGCTTCACGGGGCGCTGACCTATCGCGACCGCCGCCTGTCCGGCTTCGACGCGGCCGCCGTCGTCGAGGTGGTCGAGCATCTCGATCCGCCGCGCCTGGCCGCCTTCGAGCGCGTGCTGTTCGAGTT
>DASPXY010001187.1:0-6398 GCA_035637055.1 Gemmataceae bacterium
ACCCGGATCGACCCCAGGGATGCCCATGCCTGGTACAACCTGGGCTACACGGCGGTGGACAATCCCGCATTGCAACAAGAATGCTATGAAAAGGCTCTGCAAAGGGATCCTTATTTACGTCGGGCGCTGAATGGTTTGCAGGTGCTGGTCCGGCCGGAGGATCCCAAACGCGCTGATGAATTGCTCAAAACCTTCGCCGGCCTGAACAAGCTCGCCGATCCCGAGAAGCAGCGCTACGGCGACATGGGCCGTTATGCCGAGGTCATCGGCCGCATTCCGAATGGGCCGCAAGCCTTCGGCCCGATCCCGCCCTTTGCCCGCGATGACAAGTTTCAGGTGAGTCTCAAACCGGGCACCCGCTGGGCCAGGTCAGCGGATTTTGGCCAGGGTGCGGCGGCTGAGTTGCGCCGGGCCGTCCGCAAGCGTTTCGGGGCCACTCTCGTTGTGCTGGATTTCAATCGCGACGGCAAGCCGGACCTGTTGTTGCTGGGGGCCGTGGTTGAGGACGGTCAGGTGCGTGATTTGCTGTTGCGCAACGATGGCGACGATCGCTTTACCGATGTGACTCACGAAGCCGGTCTCGCCGAGCCGCGCCTCAGTCTCGGCTGCACCGTGGGCGATTTCGACAACGACGGCTTTCCGGACCTGTTCATCACCGGGATTGGCCGGCAATGGTTATTCCGCAACCAGGGCAAAGCCGAGGGACGCCGTTTTGCGGACGTGACCGCGCAGGCAGGTCTGGACAAACTCGATGGCATTTGTCTTGGTTCTTGTTTCGTCGATCTCGATCAAGACGGCGACCTGGATCTGGTCGTGGCCCGCTACGCGATCACGGCGGCAGAAGCCCTGGAGTCGCTTGCCGGCACCCGTCCCAAAGGGGCGGCCGGTTTTGCCATCTTCCTGAACGTCGGCGAGGCCAAACCGAGCGCCCCGAGTGTCGATCCGCCTCCGCTCACGCCGGCGTTCACAATGCTGCCACTCCCTGCGGGACTTCTAGGCTCCGAAGCGGCAGTCGCCCTGGCCGCCACCGATCTCGACAGAGACGGCGATCTCGATCTGGTGCTGCTCAGCGACCACACTGCCGGGACGGTGCTCCTCAACGATCGCTTGCTCCGCTTTCGCAGGGCACCCTTGCCCAAAGCACTTATACCCTCGCGATTGTGGAATGGGGTGCTCGTTCTCGACGCTCATCACGAGGGCCGCTCCGATCTGTTTCTCCTCAGTCCGGATCAAGCCCCCGTATGCCTGGCGGCCCGAGTTGCGCAGGATGAGAAGGAGCTGGAGCAGTGGCTCACGAAGGGCGCGTGCAACTCGCCTCCGCTGCTCCAGGCTCTGGCAATCGATCTCGACTACGACGGCTGGACCGATATCGTCGGCCTGTCCGACCAGCGTTTGCCGGTCTTGCTCCAGAATCAACAAGGCAAACTCGCCCACGTCCCGGAAGGTCTCGGCAGCGATAGCGCCTGGCCGAAGGATCTGGTGGCTGTGGCCGCAGGCAACTTCAACGGCGACAAGTTGGTTCACCTGCTTGTCTGGTCGGAAACCAGCGGCCTGCACCTGTTCCGCAATGGCGGCAATGGTCATTATGCCTTGCAGCTGGAACTGACAGGCCATCGGCACGCCCAAGCTTCGGGATCGACGTCGCGCTGCAACGCCGACGGCTTCGGCGTCCGCGTGGCGGTCCAGACCGGCAACTTTTACACCGCAGCGGAAGCGACCACCTTCTCCGCGGGGCTGGGGCAATCGCGGCAACCGCTGCTGCTGGGCCTGGGCAAGCATTCCCAGGCGGAAGTCGTGCGCCTACGCTGGCCCGACAACTGCTGGCAAGCGGAACTCAACAAGCCTGCCTTCCAGCGGATCCGCATCGAGGAAACCAACCGCAAGCCGGATTCCTGTCCACTCCTCTTCACCTGGAACGGCCAGCGTTTTACCTTTGTGACCGACTTCCTCGGAGGGGCGGCTCTCGGCGAAGTCCTTCCCGACCGGACGTGCCGGCAACCGCGGCCTGAGGAAGCCATCAAAATCGAGGCCCGCCAACTCGTTCCGAAGGACGGCTTCTATGTCCTCAAGTTGACCGAACCGATGAACGAGATCACCTATCTCGATCATCTGCAGCTGATCGTGGTGGATCATCCCGACGAGGTGCGCGCCTATCCCGACGAGCGGCTGACCGCCACCGGCCCGCCGCCGAGCCAGAAGCTGCTCGCCTTTCGCAGCGGGGACGAGGTTTTTCCGGTCAAGGCCGTCGATCACCACGGCCGCGATGTGACGAGGACTCTCCGCTATTGGGACCGCGACACCGTGGCGGGGTTCGCGCGCCGCGCCTGGACCGGCTTCGCCGAGGAGCACTGGGTCGAAGTGGATTTCGGCAACCGCCTCGCAGGGTTCGGTGCGAACGAACCACTGACGCTGTTCCTGGCCGGGTGGACAGATTACCCCTTTCCGGATTCGGAATGGGCGGCCAGTCAAGCGGGCGTGGTGCTTCAGCCACCGATCCTCGAAAAACGTGGGGCCGGCGGCCAGTGGCACATCTTGCTGCCCGACGCTGGCTTTCCCGCGGGCCTGCCGCGGATGATGGCCGTGGACGTCACCGGCAAATTGACGGGGCCGCGCTGCGTGCTGCGCTTGCGCAGCAACATGACCGTCTTCTGGGACCAGATCTTCGTGGCGCCGATCAACGGATCCAAGGGGAAGACATCGATCCGCACGACGACCCTGGAGGTCGCCGCCGCGAGCTTGGAGGAACGCGGCTGTGCTCTGGAGTTTTCGCCCGATGGGAAGGAGCCTGCCATCTACGATTATGACCGCCTCGACAAGGTGGCGGTGACGCGGCAAGCCGGCTCGCTGACGCGAGTGGGCGACGTCGCGGAATTCCTGCAGTCCCGCGACGATCGTTTCGTCATCTTCGGCCCCGGCGATGAGGTCACGGTCAAGTTCGACAGCCGGCAGCTACCACCACTTCCGAGCGGGTGGTCGCGCAGTTTCGTGCTGCAAACCTGCGGCTACGTCAAAGCGTGTGGTCCGCTCGTGGCCAGCGGCGACACCGTCGAGCCGTTGCCGTTTCACAAGATGAGCCGCTTCCCCTACGCCGCGGGAGAGACCTATCCACAAACACCGCTGCACCAGGAGTATCGTCAGCGCTACAACACGCGCCAGGTTGGCCCGGCCCGGGACGCATGGACCACGCGGCCGGCGGGGCCAACCGGCCAGGCTAAATAGAACGAGCGGCGGGGTTTATCCCCGCCGTCTGAAGTTGGGACGGCGGGGATAAACCCCGCCGCTCGTTCACCACTTTCCCTCTCGTGGGCAGTTATTTAGGATGAGACTGACCCTTCCCCTGGGTTTTTGTCCTCGCCTTGGGAGCGGCAGCCCATGTTGCGCCTCCGGAACCGACGGGCCCGCATTGTCCTGGCGGTGGCGGTCCTGCTACTCCTCGGTGTCGCAGCGTACTTCATTGGCGTCAGCGTCTGGGCCAACGGCCAACATCAGGCTGCCTTGCAAGCCCTGGAACACTACGACTTCGAGAAAGCGGGCCAGCACCTGGAAAAATACCTGTCCGTGCGTCCCCAGGATCCGGAGATCCTGCTCCTGGCGGCCCAGACCGCCAGGCGACGCGGAGAGTTCACCGAGGCGGTTCGGCAGGTGCGCGCTGCCGAGGAGGCGGGGGCCGCGACGGACGCCATCGCCACGGAGCGGCAACTGCTGCGAATTCAGACGGCCGACCTCACCGACGCCTCGCGCCTGGTGCAATACTGCACCGACCACGCGGCCGAGGCGCAAACGGCGCTGGTGT
This sequence comes from Gemmataceae bacterium, assembly GCA_035637055.1. Lineage (GTDB taxonomy): Bacteria > Planctomycetota > Planctomycetia > Gemmatales > Gemmataceae > DASPXY01. The sequence goes on from DASPXY010001187.1 coordinate 3,794, forward strand.
ACGAGGCGCTCATTGAGGGCAGTTTGAAGGCGGTCAACCCGGCCCTGGCGCAATGGGCAGTCGATTTGTGGCTCAAGCACCGCACCGGTAAAGTTGACCAGGCTCAGGGCCTGGTGTTGCGGGGCCGCGTGCATGAGTTCCTTCAGGATATGCCACAAGCGCTGGCGGACTTTCGGAAAGCGCTGGAGTTAGTCCCCGAGCACCTCCCTGCCCGCCTGCGGCTCGCGGAGGTGCTGATCCGCGAGGCGCCCGCGGAGGCGGCGCCCCAGGTCGAGTGGTTGCAACGCCACCGGCCCCAGGATCCGGAAGTCCGCTTCCTGGGAGCCCGTCTGCATCGCAACCTCGGCCGGCCCGAAGAAGCCAGCCGGTTGCTCGATGCGATCCTCGCCACGACTCCGGACAAGATCCCCGTCCTGCTGGAACGCGCCAGGGTCGCGATGGAGTTGCATCGCCCCCAGGATGCTGAGCGCTGGCTGCTCCGTGCCCTCTCCCTGGCGCCCATGCAGCGCGAGGTCAACCTCGCGCTGAGCGACTGTCTGCGGCAAGCGGGTCGGCTGGCCGAGGCCAGGCGTTACCAGGACAGGTTGGCGGAGATCGACGCCAACCTGAAGAAGCGACTGGACGAATTGACGCGCAAAGCCAAAACGGCAGGAGGGCCGCCAGGCGGGTGATTCATGAATAATAAGGATCGTAATAGGTCTATCACCCGGTGGACATGGCTTGGCCTGGGGGCCTGTTGCGCTGTGCTCGCCGGCGCGGTGGTGTTCTGGGCCACCCGGCCGGGGCCGGACAAGGGAGAAACGCAGGATCCCCTCCCCGGCAAGATGCCGGAAGTGCCCGATGGCCCCCCCTGGTTCCGCGATGTGACCGCCGGCTCCGGGATCGACTTCACGTATCGCAACGGCGAGGAGGCCAATCAGTTCACCATTCTCGAATCGCTCGGCGGCGGCGTGGCGATGATCGATTACGACGGCGACGGCCTGCTCGACCTGTTCTTCACCGGCGGCGGCTCTTTCGACGGCACCCAGATCAAAGGTCGCCCTTGTCGGCTATACAAGAACCTCGGCAACTTCAAGTTCCGCGACGTCACCGCGGAGGTGGGTCTCGACAAGATCGACTTTTACACCCACGGCTGCGCTGTCGCCGACTACGACCGGGACGGCTGGCCCGACCTGCTCGTCACGGGTTACGGGCGGGTGGCCCTGTTTCGGAACGAGCTTCACAACGGCCGCCGCCGCTTCGTGGACGTGACCGCGGCGGCGGGCCTGCGCGACACCTCCTGGAGTACCAGCGCCGGTTGGGCCGATCTCACGGGCAGCGGCTTCCCCGACCTGTATATCTGCCATTACGTCGATTGGTCGTTCGCCAACCACCCGCTCTGCAAGAAGGACACCGGCCCCGACCGCGAGCGCGACGTCTGTCCGCCGCAGCGCTTCAAGCCGCTCATTCACGCGCTCTATCGCAACAACGGGGACCGCACGTTTCGCGATGTCACGGCCGAGCAGCGGCTGCGCAACGACGGCTGCGGCCTCGGCGTGGTGCTGGCCGACCTCGACGGCTCCGGCCGGCCCAGCATCTACGTGGCCAACGATGCGACCAATAACCACCTGTACCTCAACCGTGGCGGCGGCAAGTTGGAGGAGAAGGGGGAGCTTGCGGGCGTCGCGGTGGACGACAATGGCCTCTACAACGGCAGCATGGGCGTGGATGTGGGCGACTACGACGGCAGCGGCCGGGCATCCCTTTTCGTGACCAACTTCCAGGGCGAACTCCACGCCCTGTATCAGAACCTCGGCAGGGAACTCTTCGCGTACCAATCGCGCCCGGCAGGGATCGCCGCCCTGGGGCGGCACTACGTCGGCTTCGGGACCGCCTTCCTCGACGTGGACAACGACGGCTGGGAGGATCTCGTCATCGCCAACGGCCACGTGCTGCGGCGGCCGCTGGGCAGTACGCTGAAACAGCGGCCGGTGTTGCTGCGGAATGTGGCGGGTCGCGGCCGCAGGGTGTTCGTGGACTACAGCAAGCGGGGCGGGCCGTCCTTTGCGATTCCCACGGTCGGTCGCGGTGTCGCCGTCGGCGATCTCGACAACGATGGCTGGCCCGACGTGGTGATCTGCAATACCAACAGCCCGGCCGTGCTGCTCCGCAACGAGGCGGCCGCCGGCAATCCGGCCCGCTGGTTGGGCATCAAACTGGTGGGGCGCGGCCACCGGGACGTGGCCGGCTCGACGGTGATTCTGGAGGGTAAATCACGCAAATTGACGCGCTTCGCCAAGGGCGGCGGCAGTTACCTCTCCGCGAGCGACCCGCGCCTTTTCTTCGGGCTGGGCACGTCGGAGACGTTTCAGCGTGTGACGGTGAAGTGGGCCTGGGGGCAGGAAGAACACTGGGACAACCTGGAGCCGAACCACTACTGGGAACTTCGCGAAGGGGAAGCGGCGGCCCGGCGCATCAAGTAGGTCAGGCTGCAACGCCTGACGAACCCATTTTCTGCGGTTGTGGGGAGGGTCGCCGTGACATGGTCCTCTACAAGAGTGGATGCACCAGGCGACGTCTCATCCTACGCTCCTTTCAAAGCCCTGGGGATATCCTGATGCGAACG
>DASPXY010001188.1:0-4571 GCA_035637055.1 Gemmataceae bacterium
AAGCGCGTCTATTACCTCTCGATGGAATTCCTGATCGGCCGCTCGCTGGCCAACAACGTCACGAACCTCCTGCTCGATCCCGTCGTGAAACAAGCAGTCAAGCAGAAGAACCTCGACTGGCTCGGCCTGCTCGAACAGGAACCCGATGCGGGCCTGGGGAACGGCGGACTCGGTCGCCTGGCGGCTTGCTTCCTCGACTCGATGGCCACCATGCAACTCCCGGCCATCGGCTACGGGCTGCGCTACGAGTACGGCATGTTTCGCCAGACGATCCGGGACGGCTGGCAGAACGAACAGCCGGACAACTGGCTCCGTCGCCCGGACCCCTGGGAGGTGGCCCGGCCGCATGAGCAGGTGGAAGTCAAGTTGGGGTGCTCGTTCGAGATGCGCGGCGGCACCCTGCGAGCCATCCTGGGCAAGCCATCCTCGCTGATCGGCATCCCGTTCGACCGTCCGGTGGTCGGCTACGGCGGTGAGACCATCAACACCCTGCGGCTTTGGGCCGCCGCGGCGCCCGACTACTTCGACTTCGCGGAGTTCAGCCGCGGCGACTTCGTCGGCGCCGTTGCCGAGACGCTCACGGCCGAATCCCTCACGCGGGTTCTCTATCCGGACGACTCGACGAGCCTGGGGCAGGGGCTGCGCTTCGTCCAGGAGTACTTCCTGGTGGCCTGCTCGCTGGCCGATCTGGTGCGACGTTTCCGGCGCAGCAATGCCGACTGGAGCACACTCCCCGAGAAAGCCGCCATCCAGCTCAACGACACCCACCCCACATTGGCCGTCCCGGAGTTGATGCGCATTCTGCTGGACGACGCGCACCTCGGCTGGGACCAGGCCTGGGATCTCACCCAACGGACCCTGGCGTACACGAACCACACCCTCCTGCCCGAGGCGCTGGAACGCTGGCCGGTCGCGTGGTTCGAGGTGTTACTGCCCCGGCACCTGGAGATCATCTACGAGATCAACCGCCGCCTGCTCGACACGGTCCGGGGCCGCTATCCCGGCGACGAGGGTCGCGTGGCGCGCGTGAGCCTGATCGAAGAAGGCCCGAGCAAGTACGTCCGCATGGCCAACCTGGCCATCGTTGGCTCGCACAGCACCAACGGCGTGGCCGCGATCCACTCCGGGCTGCTGCGCACCGTGACCGTAAAGGACCTGGCCGAGCTGTTCCCCGAGCGCTTCAGCAACAAGACGAACGGCGTCACGCCCCGACGCTGGCTGCTGCTGGCGAACCCGGCGCTGGCCCGCGCGATCACGGAGGCCATCGGCGACGGCTGGATCACCGACCTTGCTCAACTGAGCAAACTCAAGCCGCTCGCCGACGACAGGGGCTTTCGCAACTCCTTCCGCAACGCCAAACGCGAGGCCAAGGTGCAGTTCGCCCATTGGCTCAAAACCACCTCCGGACAGACGGTGGACCCGGACACCAGCTTCGATTGCCAGGTCAAGCGCATTCACGAATACAAGCGGCAACTGCTGAACGCGCTTCGCATCGTTGTCCTCTACAATCGGCTGCGCGCGAACCCGAAGCTGGCCCTGGCGCCCCGGACGTTTTTCTTCGCGGGCAAGGCGGCGGCGGCGTATCACCTCGCCAAGGTCATTATCAAGTTCATCAACAACCTGGCGGCCACCATCGACGGCGACCCGGCCGTGCGCGGCCGCATCAAGATCCTGTTCCTGCCCGAGTACGATGTGTCACTCGCGGAGCGGCTCATCCCCGCCAGTGACGTCTCCAACCAGATCTCGACAGCCGGTTACGAGGCCAGCGGCACGAGCAACATGAAGTTCATGATGAACGGGGCGCTGACCATCGGCACGCGCGACGGGGCGACCATCGAAATGGCGGAGGAAGCCGGCGCGGAGAACTTTTTCCTGTTCGGGCTGACGGCGGACCAGGTCGCGCAGAGCCGTACCTCGTACAACCCGCACTACCACTATGAACGCGAGCCGGAAACCCGGGCGGCGTTGGACCTGATCTTCGCCGACCACTTCAGCCGCAACGAGCCGGGCAGCTTCGCTCCGTTGCGCGATACCCTCCTGACCAACGGCGACCACTACCTGCACCTGGCAGACCTCAAGTCCTACCTGGAGGCGGACGGGCGGTTGGTCGAGTTGTCTGCGGACCCGGATGCCTGGGCGCGCAAGGCCATCTTGAATGTGGCCGGCTCGGGCAGGTTTTCCAGCGACCGCACCATCGCCGAGTATGCGGCCGGGATCTGGAACGCGGAACCGTGTCCGGTGTCCTAACTGTAGGCCCCGCGAGCCGAGCGGGGCCAGTGCCGCTCGGCTCGCGGCACCTACTGCTCGACGAAAGGAAGTGCTCCATGGCGATCTCCCCCCTCGCGGGCAAGCCCGCCCCGAAAGACATTCTCATTGATCCGGCCCAGCTCGAACGCGAGTACTTCGAGCGTCGGCCCGACGTGCGTGACCCCAACCAGCTGGTCAGCTTTGGCACCAGCGGCCACCGCGGCACGCCGCTGAACGGCACATTCACCGAAGCCCACATCCTGGCGATCACCCAGGCCATCTGCGATTACCGGCGCACGCAAGGCACGGACGGCCCCCTCTACCTGGGCAAGGACACGCATGCGCTGTCAGCGCCCGCCCAGCGCACGGCCCTGGAGGTGTTGGCGGCCAACGGGGTCGAGACGATCATCCAGAGCGACGATGGCGTGACGCCGACGCCGGTCATTTCGCGAGCCATTCTCGTCTACAACCGCGGCCGCAGGGAGCACCTCGCGGACGGCATCGTCATCACGCCGTCGCACAATCCGCCCGAGGACGGCGGCTTCAAGTACAACCCGACCAACGGCGGCCCCGCCGACACCGACGTGACGAAGTGGGTCCAGGACCGCGCCAACGAACTGCTGCGCGGCGGAAACACTGGCGTGAAGCGGGTGCCGTTCACCACGGCCATCAAGGCGGGGACCACGCACGAGGAAGATTTCGTCCTGCCTTATGTCAACGACCTCCGGAACGTCATCGACATGGATGCCATCCGCAGCGCCCGCCTCAAGCTGGGCGTGGACCCGCTTGGCGGCGCGGCGGTGCATTACTGGGGGCCGATCAACGACATCTACGGTCTGAATATTGAGGTGGTGAATCCCAGGGTCGATCCGACCTTCTCCTTCATGACCGTCGATCATGATGGCAAGATCCGCATGGACTGCTCCAGCCCCTACGCGATGGCGCGACTCGTCGGCCTCAAGGACAAGTATCGCGTTGCCTTCGCCAACGACCCCGACTCGGACCGGCACGGTATCGTCACGCCCACGGCCGGGCTGATGAATCCCAACCACTACCTGGCTGTCGCCATCCGTTACCTGCTTACGCACCGCCCGCGCTGGCCGGCGCAGGCCGCGGTCGGCAAGACTCTGGTCAGCAGCAGCATGATCGACCGGGTGGTGCAATCCCTTGGCCGACGACTCCGCGAGGTGCCGGTCGGCTTCAAGTGGTTCACTCCGGGACTGTTCGACGGCTCGTGCTGCTTCGGCGGCGAGGAGAGCGCCGGGGCGAGTTTCCTGCGACACGACGGCACTGTCTGGACGACGGATAAGGATGGGCCGATCATGGATCTGCTGGCGGCCGAGATCACGGCGCGGACCGACAAGGATCCCGGCGAGCACTACCGGGAACTGACGGCGCAGTTCGGCACGCCCTGCTACACGCGCATCGACGCCCCGGCGACGCCCGAGCAGAAGGCGCGGCTGCAGAAGTTGGCGCCCGCGGCCGTTCAGGAGTCGAAGTTGGCCGGCGAGCCGATCACCGCCACGCTGGCGCGTGCTCCGGGCAACAACGCCCCGATCGGCGGCCTGAAGGTCGTGGCCGCCAGTGGCTGGTTCGCGGCTCGCCCGTCCGGCACGGAGAACGTCTACAAGATCTACGCGGAGAGCTTCAAGAACGAGAAGCACGTGCAGGCAATCGTGGCCGAAGCTCAGCGGATCGTGAGCGCGGCTCTCGTTCACGATGCCTAACGCTTCAGAAAGCAGGCCCCAGGATTCGCACGCCTGCTGGCTCAGGCGGGAGAGATCAGAGGAGTTATCGTTGAAAACAGAGGAAAACTCCGCTACGGAGGAATGTCGCGGACTTAAGGAGCAAAGCAAGGTATCACAATGACTTCCGGCATAGGATCGACCTTGGTAGTGAATCTGGCTGGGGATGACAAGCCCTGGGATTTCTGCGGCGCCGTGCGCACCGGCCCGCCCAGCACCGGTAGCAACTGTCGCCACAAATGTCTGGGCTACAATGACTTGCTCCTTAAGTCCGCGACATTCTGCCGCAGGCCCTTTTTGTTGGCAACGGTACTTTCCGCCATTTTTCCGCCAGCAGGGCATTTACAGGGCGTTTCCGAAGGAGAGACGCACATGGTAGGAGTACGAAAGAAGGGCGACACCTACTACTGCACGTTCCGCTTCCAGGGCAAGCGAGGTAGTCCTGGGAGACATCGACGCCGCTGCAGGTGCGGTGCCTGAGGAGTGGCCCTGGAGGAGGCAAGAACAACGAGCGCAGCCGACGACCTTCCTGTTCCCGCTGGTGAATGCGGAGTGCGTTGAGGTGACGAGGCGAACTCA
>DASPXY010001189.1:0-6528 GCA_035637055.1 Gemmataceae bacterium
TCGATCAGCTGCCCACGAAACGACCACGGGTAGCGCAGGGCATGTGAGTCCGCGACGGGACGAGCCGGATCCCTTATTTGGGCAAGTCCGGATCTGTGGGAGCCCTGGGAGGTGACTCCCAGGGCGACCCGGCCCGACGCGCGCTACGCCCCGCCCTTCGGAACACCTGCGCTTCCATCGTGAGCAAAGGTACCGCAATTTGCCTTGGCGCGCCTGAATCGGGGTGCCAGCGAACTTGCCCGCCCCCGGCTCGAGAGTCGGGATTGATCTTCGAGAGCCTGCGCCGAGAATTAGCTGGGGCTTCTGGGTTTCAAACAGACCGTCCCGCCTCCCTTCGCTGAAACCGCCCAGGACCTCGTCTGGAAAGTACCGGGGCGTGATACGGAGGCGGCTTGGGTGCCTAAACAAGCATGGAGTCAGGATCCCATTGGCATACGCGGAGTCAGTCATGCTCACCGTCATCTTCGTCCACGGAATCAGCATCCGGGCCGACGCCTATGACCTCACATTCGGCAGGATTCAGGCTGCCCTGAAACGCAGGAACGCCCCCGTCAACCTAGTCCGCTGCCTGTGGGGGGACGAGTTTGGAGCGTCGCTTCGGGCCGGCGGTGCCGCGGTCCCGTCCTATCGGGAAACGAAAGGGGCAGAGGATCCGTTCCCGCCCGCGGAGGAAGTGGACGGGTGGCGGCTGCTCGCCGAAGACCCGTTCATCGAGCTTCGCCTCCTGGCACTGCGCCCGCTCGGCGATGCCCCGGAATTCGATCCTGCCGGGTCTCTGACTGCCGGTGAGGGCCTCGACCGGCGCATCCGCTCCTTCTCTCCGTCGCAGCGTTTCCTGGGGAGCCTTGAGCAGATCGGTATCCACGTGGCAGCGGTGGAGGAAGCCGCCCGCGCCGTGACGGAAACGCGCGCGTACGACGACGCGCTCCGGGCATCCTCAGGCGACCCTGGGGAGTTCCAGGTCGTCTGGGCCGGGCGGTGATGGCGCTCGCCGTAGCGCGGAGTCTCGAGGCGGGCGCCCTGGCGGAGACGCCCGACGACCTGGCGCTCGACGACCTCGCTCTGGCGCTCGCCGGCGAGGTTGGAAACCAGCCCAAGGGGCTTCTCAGCGACTGGCTGGGTCGGGCGATCTCCGTCGTCGGGACCCGGGTCCTGCGGACCCGGCGGGGGCACTATACTGACGCCATTGTCCCCTTCATCGGGGACGTCGTCGTATACCAGGGCAACGGCCAGCCGATCCGCAATACCATCGCGCAGGCAATCCGGAACGCTGGGCCGGAGGCGCGCGTCGTGCTGCTGGGTCACAGCCTGGGCGGGATCGCGTGCGTCGATCTCCTCGCCGACACCGCCTTCCCGACTGTCAAGCTCCTCGTCACGGTCGGCTCCCAGGCGCCACTGTTCTACGAGATGAATGCCTTGCAAAAACTTCGGTTCGGTGACCCGCTGCCCGAGCACTTCCCTCACTGGCTCCACGTCTTCGACCCCCAGGATTTCCTCAGCTACATTGGAAAAGCAGTGTTCAAAGACCCCCGAGACCGGATCACAGACGTCCGGGTGGATAACCGGCAGCCCTTCCCCGATTCCCACAGCGCCTACTGGGCGAACCCGAGGACGTGGGACGTGATCGTCCCGCGGCTGATTGAGGTGGACCGATGACGGAAACGCGAATCACGCCAGAGGAGACCTGGGCGCTGGTGGTGGCAGTCGAGGCCTACCCGCTCAAGCCGCGGCTCGACCTGGACGGGCCGTTCCACGACGCCTGCCGCTTCGCCCGCTGGCTGCGGGGCCGCGGCGTCCCCGCCGGCCAGATCACTCTGCTGGCGTCCCCTCTGGGGAAGAACGAGGCCGTGTGCGCCGACCTCAGGGGCGAGGGGGTGGACTGCCGGACCCGCTCGCCGGTGACCCAGGAGGCCGTCGAGGAGGCGCTCAGGCGCTTCCGCAAGAAGTCGGGGATGTTGGTGGTGTTCTGGTCGGGCCACGGCATCATGACGACCGACGGGGTCCGCCGGCCGCTGCTTGGCACCTACAGTGACGCCGACAAGCACACGCTCAACGTCGACTCCTTCCGCCAGCACCTGCGGTCCGCCGAGTACGGCTACGGGTCAGAGCAGACGCTCATCTTCGACGTCTGCGGCACGCGCTTCGACGAGCGCTGGCACCGCCAGGCCCTCCCCGACAAGACATTCCCCACGAGCCCGGAATCGCCGCGGTGCCGGCAATTCGTCCTGTTCGCCTCCGAAGACGGCCAGGCGGCGGAGAACGTCACCCAGGTGCGGACCGGGCTGTACTATCGCGAGCTGCAGACGATCCTGGACCGCCCGTCGACCTGGCCGCCGGACCTGGATGCGGTCCATCGGCTGGTGAAGGAGCGGTTCGCGGAGTTGCGGGTCTGGGGAGAGGTGTTGCCGTCCCCCATCCGGTATGTCTGGAGTTCACCCTCCGGCGACCGCGAAGAGATCGACGTTGGGCAGGCATCGCCTGTTCGCCCCGTCCCGCGCCGGCGGGCGCCCCTTTGGGCCGTCGCCTGGCTGTGCGTCGTCGGACTGGCCGTGCTCATCGCGCTCCACACGGAACACTCCTGGGTGTGGGGGTTAGCCGCCCTCGGGGCCCTCCTGTTCGCGTTGGCGCTCTCCCGGCCCAAGACCCTGTTCAGCCTTCGCCGGATCAGGATTTCGGTCGGCGGGCAGCGGCAGAAGGTGTCCGGCTCAGGTAACCTTGCTGTCCAGGCAGGTCATCAGTCGCCCGTCAACATCGACGTCAAACACTACCACGCCGACCCGGGGCGTGAGATCGACCACGCCAAACTGATGCTCGAGAAGGGCAACCCCGAGGCTGCCGAGGAGCACCTGCTCCGGCTGAAGCGGGACCATTGGCGGGATCTGACCCCGCAGCAGCGGTTCCGCGTCCAAGCCAACCTCGGCTTCGCGTACCAGGGAATGGAAGACAACACGCAGGCTGCGCGGTACTTCTCGCTCGCCAGGGAGGAGAGGCCGGACGAGGAGGAAGGGCAGGCCTTCGAGGCCATGGCGCACTACGTCGCTGGCCGGAATGCTGATGCGTTCCGCCTTGCGTGCGAGATCCTCGACCGTCACCCCAAATCGGAGCTAGCCGCGGTCGTCAAGATCCGCTCGGCTCCGGCCGGCGAGCCACTGGCGGCGCTGGTCGGAGCCGTCCACCCGACGGTCGCGGACGCGACGGACATCGCCACCGCGCTGGCCTGGCGGGCGCTGGTCACCGGCGAGCACGCCGCTGCCGAGGCGTTCGCCAGGAAAGCCCTGGCCCGGCTCCCGGACCACCCGCATATCAAGGAAACCGTCGCCACTGCGGTCATCCTGGCTGAGGTCCAGGGGGTTGTGGCGGTGGGTTGGCCCGCCCTGGCGCCAGCCCAGCAAGCGAGGGTCACCGAGGCCGAGCGGCTCCTGACCGAAGCGCTCGCCGCCGCCCGCGGCGCGTCACACGTCCAGCGGTTGCGCAGCCTCCGTGGCCCCGCTCGGGAGCTGCTCGGCCGGCTGGCGGAGGCCGAATCCGACCATGTCGCGGCAGTCGAATGCAACCCTGCGGAGCCAGCCACCGCCGCTCGGTACGCGACCTTCCTTACGCGCCGCGACCGAGACCGGGAAGCGATGGGTGTCCTTCGCGGAACGCTCGCGACCGGCGAGTCCGCGGAGAACGCCGTGATGCACGGTTCTCTTGCCCTCGAGCACGGGACGGCGAGCGACCGCGCCGACGCAATCGCCGCCTTGGAGCGGTGCCGCGGTACCCTTGGCGCGGCCGATGCCGAGATGCGCCACGACGTGATCGCCACGCTCGCCAAACCTTGGCCACGGCGCACCCATTCGTCCGACACACCACGGAACGATGTGACCGACGCGCGCAACGCTCCGGCCCCGGGATGCCCAACGGGCGGTCGTGACAAATGTAGAGAAGGCGTGCTGCCCATTACACAGTGAATGCGGCGAACGAGCGTGCGAAAAGTCAGGCATGATGCCGAGCAGACTGCGGATGTTTCGGCTTCTCGGAGGGGGGCTTGTTCTCGACCCATTTCCGCGAAGAAAGTGACATGCCGGCCGGCAGTTCACGACCGGATCGACAGCGGGGAGCGTCCATCATTTTGCCCAGTGCTTCCAAGACTGTTAGCATTTCTCTGGCGGCACGCCGTTGATGAATCACGTCTCTTCGTGCGACCAAATCGCTGATGCCAACATGGAAGTCTTGACCATTCCATTGTGCTCCTTGGCAGTCTAAATTAGACGGCAGCGCTGCGAAGGTTTCGCGTACCGCTGCGCCGCGGTGAACTGAAAAGCAGATCTGAAAGGCTGTGCCAATGACAGAAGTAACCCGCATCCTGTCCGCAATCGAGCAAGGCGACCCGCACGCCGCTACCCAATTGTTGCCGCTGGTCTATGACGAGCTACGCCAGCTGGCGGCGCAGAAGCTGGCCCAGGAAAAGCCTGGCCAGACGCTCGATGCCACGGCCCTGGTCCATGAAGCGTACTTGCGGCTGGTTGGCGATCGACAGTTCGCGAGTCGCCGCCACTTCTTCGCCGCTGCCGCCGAAGCCATGCGCCTCATCCTGATCGACAACGCTCGCCGCAAGGCGACCGCGCGGCATGGCGGTGGTCGTCGCCGGGTTCCCCTCGTCGATGTTCAAGAACTCAATACGTCCCCCGATGAGCTGTTGTCTCTCGACGATGCACTGACTCGCTTCGCTACCCAAGAGCCCGCCAAGGCCGAGCTGGTCAAGCTGCGCTTCTTCGCCCGCATGACTAACCCAGAAGCCGCTGCCGCGCTCGGCATCTCCGTCGCCACCGCCGAGCGATGGTGGGTGTTCGCCCGTACCTGGCTCTATGCCGACCTCGCCGATACAGCGCCAGAAAAAACGCCCGAGGCATGAGGGGGTTGGCGCCATTTTCTCGCCTAGGAGGGTGATGCGACCCCGTGAGGAGGCCGACCGTGACCGAGATGTCTCCCGCCGAAACCGTTTTCTTCGCCGCCCTGGCCAAAGGCGATCCGGCCGAGCGCGCCGCCTATCTGAACGAAGCCTGTGGCACCGACACCGACCTGCGCCGCCGGGTGGATCGGCTGCTGGCGGCGCATCCCCAACTCGGCAGCTTTCTCCAGGATGACGCCGTGGTTCACCCATCTCCCGTTGGGGGAGTGGGGCCCGAGGTAAGGGGGGGCGCTGCCGTCGCTGTGCCGATCACCGAGCGCCCTGACACGATCGAGCGCCCTGACACGATCATCGGCCCGTACAAGCTCCTGCAGCAGATCGGCGAAGGCGGCATGGGCACCGTCTTCATGGCCGAGCAGCAACAGCCCGTCCAGCGCAAGGTCGCGCTCAAGGTCATCAAGCCCGGCATGGACTCCAGGCAGGTTATCGCCCGCTTCGAGGCCGAGCGGCAAGCCCTGGCGATGATGGACCACGTCAACATCGCCCGTGTCCTGGACGCCGGCGCCACGGAAGCCGGCCTGCCGTACTTCGTGATGGAACTGGTCCACGGCGTGCCGATCACCAGGTACTGCGACGACAACCACCTGACGCCGCGCGCGCGGCTGGAGTTGTTTATCCCGGTGTGCCAGGCGATCCAGCACGCCCATCAGAAAGGCATCATCCATCGCGACATCAAGCCGTCCAACGTCCTGGTCACGCTCTACGACGGCAAGCCGGTGCCCAAGGTGATCGACTTCGGCGTGGCCAAGGCGACCGAGCACAAGCTGACCGAGCGGACCCTGTTCACGCAGTACGGCACCATGGTCGGCACGCTGGAATACATGAGCCCGGAGCAGGCGGAGATGAGCGCCCTGGGCGTCGATACCCGCAGCGACATCTACTCGCTGGGCGTGCTCTTGTACGAGCTGCTGACGGGCAGCACGCCGCTGAGCCACAAGCGGCTCAAGGAAGCAGCGTATGCCGAGATTCTCCGCCTGATCAAGGAGGAGGAGCCGCCCAGGCCGAGCACGCGGCTGTTGGCATCGCAGGACACGCTGCCGTCCATCTCGGCGCAGCGGCACACCGAGCCGGCGAAGCTGACGAAGCTGGTGCGCGGCGAGCTGGACTGGATCGTGATGAAATGCCTGGAGAAGGATCGCAACCGCCGCTATGAGACGGCGAGCGCCTTCGCCGCGGATGTGCAGCGCTACTTGAAGGACGAGCCGGTGCAGGCCTGCCCACCCTCGGCGTGGTACCGCTTCCGCAAGCTCGCGCGCCGTAACAGGCGCGCACTGGTCACGGCGTCGGTCTTCGTCGTGGCTGCACTCGTCGGGGTGGGGGCGCTGGCCGTGAGTACCGTCCTCGTGTGGAAGGCCAACAAGGAGCTGAAAGAATCGGTCGAGCGGGAGCGCCTCGCGGCCGACCGGGAGCGGCGCGAGGCATACTTCCAGCGGATCACCGTGGCCCACCGGGAACTGTCGATGGACAATCTGGCCGCGGCCCTGCGGGCACTCCGGGAGTGTCCGGAAGACCTGCGCGGGTGGGAGTGGTATTACCTGATGCGACTCTGCGAGTTCGAGCCGTTGGTCATTCCGGAC
>DASPXY010001190.1:0-5330 GCA_035637055.1 Gemmataceae bacterium
ACGAGGCGGTGGGCGCGACCATCCACGAGGACATGGTGATACGTCCAGAGGCAGGTCCAGTCCGCGTCGGCCCTGCGGATGAGCGTCAGGCGCATCAGCGGCGGTTGGTGGAGGTCGAAGCCGCGGCGGCGGTCGATCTCCAGCAACCGTTGCAGCCGTATCTCCTGGAGTTTCGGCTGCATGTCGCGCCAGTCGTGATGGGCGACCGGGATGTCGGCCCTGCGCTCGACGGCCTGCCCCGGCTCGCGGGGATCTTCCCAGCGGAGCGAGCTGCGCAGCACGGAGTGGCGACTCAGCAACCGACCCCAGGCGCGCACGAACGCCGGCACGTCGAGTTCCTCGTGCAGCGAACAGACCATCTGCTGGATGTAGACGCCGGGCGCGCCGTCGTAGAGCGTGTGGAACAGCAGGCCCTGCTGCATGGGCGAGAGAATGTATTCGTGGCCTGGGCGGCCTGAGACGCTCGGGGGGTCGGCGTGGCCGGGAAAGGAGGGCAAGGAGTCCTCGGGGAGTCGTGCGTTCATGGGGCTGCTTCCTGATGAGAGACGAGGGCTCAAACAGTTGCAAGTTGTGAGTTGTCAGTTCTCAGAGCGAGCGGACCAAACCGCCGGGATAAACCCGGCGGCTCGTCGTCAGCAACGAGCGGCGGGGTTGATCCCCGCCGTCTTCCGAGCTAACAACTGGCAACCCACAACTAGCAACTATTCTAGGGATTCCTTCAGGGGCAGGGTGTCAACTACGATTGCTGTGTGGGCTTCTCGTTGGGGGGCTCAAGCCGGCCTCGTTCGGTCGAACAGGCAGCGGCATCGGGAGGGGGAGGCTCCTGCCGAGCCGGTGCTGGCTCTGACGGTGCCGGCTCGGCAGGAGCCTCGCCCTTCCGACCCGTTCGCACCCAGTTCGTTTCGGGAGAGCCGACAAATTTGAGGTAGATGGGGATTTTCCACAGGACGTAAAACGGCGCCGCCAGCAGCGCCGTGAGCGGCAAACGCTCGCGGCCGAACCGTGCCCATGCGGCGAAGATCGCCAGCAGGACCGCCAACCCGCCGCACGCCAGGACAAGGAACGGCAGCGAAATATCATACCAGTGCCAGGCGGCGCCGGCGGCGGCCAGGACCATCGCCCACACCAGGAACAGCAGCGACAGCGGCGGCACGCTCAATTCGAGGGCCAGCCCGAGCAAGCGCGGCCGGCAACGCACGATGCCCGCGACAAACAGGCGCGGGACCTGGGTGAGCATGGTTCGCAGGTGACCGTGTTCCCAGCGCCGCCGCTGCTTGGCAGCTGCCTCCTTGCTGGATGGCAATTCGCTGGTAACTTCCGCCTGGGGACACAGCCGCGGCGGATGACCCGCCACCGCCAGATCGAGGCCGAGGGCCATATCTTCCACGATATTGCCGCTCGCCAGGGGCGCGTCGCGGATGACCTGCCAGGGGAACGCCATCCCGCTGCCGGTGAGCAGGCACGGGGCGCCCAGGCGAGCCAGGCCCAGCGGCCGCACGACGTTCTTGAACTTGAACGCGAACGCCGACAATCGCTGCTTGGAACTGGCGTCCGGCGGTTCGTTGAGCACGTAGGCCGCCTGCACGGGCCGGCCGCGCCCCGCGTCACGCACCAGCGCGTCGAGGCTACAAGGGTGAACGATGCAATCGGCATCGACGATCACCACCACCTCGGGCGGATCCTTTTCCAGCTCGCGCACGCCGCAGTCGAGGGCGAAGCCTTTTCCCTTGTTTGTCTTGTGCGAGCGCTCAATGACAGTGGCTCCGTGGGCACGGGCCACCTCGGCGGTGCGGTCCTCGCAGTTGTCCGCGACAACGAGCACGCGGTCTTTCGGTCGCAGTTGCGGCAGCAGTGACTTGAGCGTGGCGCCGATGCCCATTTCCTCATTGTGCGCCGGGATCAGTACCGCACAGGTGGGACGTGGCGCGGCCGGGTCGATCGTCGGCCGGCGCCGCGGCAAGAGCGCCGCCAGGCACTCGGCGACGAGCACGGCCATCGGAATGAGGACGAGGACAGTGAAGATCCAGAGGACGACCATGAGCAGTTGATAGCCGTTAGTTGTTAGTAGTCAGAGCCCGAGCGCCAGCGAGGGAGCCCGCTACTCTCCTCGCTGGCGCTCGGGCTCTGACTACTAACAACTAACAACTATCAAGTCTCTGTCAAGGGAAAATGAGGAACAGGGCGGCGATAACGGCTCCCTCGGCGAGCGTCCCGGTGATGCTGAACTCTGGCGGATAGAGCATCAGCGGCACCGGGCTGCCGGGCAGGCAGTAACCCGAATTGCTGCACTCGCAGCAGCGGCACGGATCGGTCGCCAGGTTGTAGGGGAGGCTCAGCACGTCATAGTAGAACTTCGCCATCGACACCAGCGGACTGATCGGCCCGAAGTCCCAGCCGTAGCGCTCGGCGTTAATCTGCTCGAAGAGGAGGCGGCCGTAGCAGACGTAACTCGGCTCGACGTAGGCGACCATGTGCGGCCAGACACGCGGCAGGAACGGTTCCTTGACCTCCTTGTCGGGCGGGAAGACCGGTAGCCGTTTCGTGCCGGCGCGGCGGGCCTCGTCGATGACTCGCTGTCGCCAGGTCGCTTCCGACTCGGCCCTGAATAACTGATCCGGCGAAGGTTCCTTCATCGGGATGATCTGCTTTGCGTCGGGCTGCTTGGGCCCCTCCTGAGCGGACGCCGCGTTTGCCCGTAGCAGGATCCCCGCGCCGAACAGCATGCACGCCAAGACACAAGCCCGGAGCGCCAGCGACGGGACGGTCCCGTCGCTGGCGCTCCGGGCTTGTGTGAGCATCTTCTCTGCTGAAGGAATACCGACCGCCGTGCGGCCCTTCCCGGGTAGTGGGAGCGCCATCTCCATGCCCTCCTGTATCGTAAGACGGCTCGCCCGAGCCGTCCTACTTGTCAAAATGCTCAACCTGCGAGCAGCCTTGACGCCCCAGCGTCAACGCCGTTCGGCCGAACTCGCGACGTCTTTATGCGGAACCCCTCCCCCCAACCCCCTCCCCGAAGCGGAGAGGGGGAGCAAGCAGGACGACATCTCTTCTTCTCCCCCTCTCCTTGCAGGGGGAGGGGGTTGGGGGGAGGGGTTCCGCACAGACCCTCAGTTGCCTGGCCGATCCAGATTCTCGCAGCCCCCGAGTGTGCGGCGGAGGCTTGTGTTTATATCATTCGTCTCTCTACCGCGGCTTCTCGATTGTCTTTTTCGGTAAAAGCGGCGCTCCCGCGTAAACGGGAGAAACTTGACCTGACGTCGAGAATAGTGGACAGTGGACAGCGAACCGTTAAGAATAGCGAAGAGCGAGCAGGGAACAGGGAAGACGGTGGCGTTCCGTCTTCCCTGTTCCTTGCTTGCTGTTCCCTGCGAAGCAACATCCGGGCGAGACGACATGGCCGGCAAACTGCGCGTTATTGCAGGCCCCGACACGGGTGGGGTCTTTGAACTGCCCGCGTCGGGAACCGTGGTGCTTGGTCGTGACAAGGGAACCCTCACGCAATTCCGCGAGCGAACCGTCTCGCGCAGCCATTGCCGGCTTGAGGTCGTCGGCGACCGCGTCCTGGTCATCAACGACAGCCAATCCGGCACGCTCGTCAACGATCGGCCCATCACGCGCAGCGAACTCCGCCCCAACGACGTCATTCGCCTCGGGGAAGAGAGTGAGACGCGGATTCGCTTTGAAGTGGAGGACGTCCACTCCGAGGCAACCATTCGCGGCGGCAGCGTCGGGAAAATCCTCCAGGAGGAATTCAACGCGCTCGTCGGGAAGACGCTGGGCCACTTTCAGATTGCCCGCCTGCTCGGTAGCGATGCGCTCGGGACGACCTTCCGCGCGTGGGACAACCGTCACAAACGGCAGGTCGCTCTCAAGGTGTTCGTGCCGGAGCCGAATTTGCCGCAGCGCTTCCGCATGTTCCAGCCTGTGCTCGGGCTGCAGCATCCCGGCCTGGTAGCGCTGTGGGAGGCAGGCGACACCGACGCGCGCTACTGGTGTTCCCTCGAAGATGTCGAGGGCGAAACTCTGGAAACCCTGCTGGGCAGTTCCAGCCGCAAGGCCGGGGGCACAGGCCCGATCCCCTGGGATCAGGTGCTGCGCTTTGCCATTCAGCTCACCGAGGGGCTGGCCGCGCTGCACCGCAAGAATCTCGTCCATCGCGGCATCACGCCGGGCGCTGTCCTGCTGACGACTTCGGGGAAGGAGGCAAGGCTCAGCGGCTTGTGGAACGTCCGTACCATCACGGACTGCAAGACGGACACGGCCGACACTCAGGACGTGCTGCGCGATGTCGCCTACATGCCGCCCGAGCGTGCCGGTTTCGGCAAGCCGGCGACGATGCGCGGCGACCTCTATAGTTTGGGGGCCGTGCTGTATCACATGCTCACCGGCCAGCCGCCCTTCGCGGGCGGCGGCGACAAGGAGATCATCGCGAATATCGTGCGCAACGCCCCCGCCGCGCTGCGCACCTTCCAGCCCTCTCTGCCCGACCCGCTCGAACAGGCCGTGATGTCGCTGCTGGCGAAACGCCCCGACGACCGTTACCAGAACGTCCTGGACCTGCTCACGACCCTTCGGGGCAGTGCGCTGGGCCGGCCTGCCGCCGGGGTGGCGGGTGGCGGGGTGGCGGGTGACGGGTGGCGGGTGGCGGGAAAAGAGAAAGCAGCCGGTCTCTCTGTCCCGCTACCCGCCACCCGTCATCCGCCACCTGCCAGTCCCCCGGTGCCGCCGGCGCAGGCGCCAGCAGCAGCGGCGAAGCCCAGCGACAGAATCTCCTTCGCCTGTCCGTGCGGCATGACGATGCAGACGCGCAGGCAGTTCGCCGGCGAGCGGGTTCGCTGTCCGTGGTGCAAGACGTTCCTGATTGTGCCTGGTGGGCCTGCGCGCGTCGCACCACCGTCCCAAAAACCGGTGGCCGAGGAGCTCCCCCCGGAGCCAGAGGCCGGCGAGGAGGCGCAGCACCCCTCTGTCGCCGTCCCCCAGGCGCCGTCCGATCTGCGCCGCTCGGCCCTGCGCGGCGCTCTGTGGATCGGCATCAGCGTCATTGCATCGAATGTGCTCAAACTTGTCACCAAGATGATTATGACGCGCCTGGTGCTGCCCGAGAGCTATGGCGTGCTCGACATGGCGATGGTGTTCGTTCAGGGCGTCCACATGTTCGCCGATGTTGGCATCGGCACCAGCATCATCCAGAGCAAGCGCGGCGACGAGCGCGATTTCCTCGACACCGCCTGGACCTTGCAGATCCTCCGCGGGCTGGTTCTGTGGGCGATCATCGCGGCGATCGCCTGGCCTGTGTCCGTGTTCTTCGGGCAACCAGAACTGCTGCTGGT
>DASPXY010001191.1:0-8974 GCA_035637055.1 Gemmataceae bacterium
GCAGGGTAGCCGAGCGCCAGCAGTCCACAGCCGAGCGCGTCGAGGAGACAATAGCGGGCCGTCTCCCACGCTTCCGCGCTCTCGATCCGGGCGCCGAGAGTGTAATCGGCGATCTCCTGGAGCAGTTGGTCGGCCTCGGCGTGGCGACCTCGCTCCCCATTGGTGTGTGACATGTTCTGTCCTCCCTGGGCCCTCTGGGTCGTTTCGCGGCCCAAGCCTCTTCAGTTTCTTCGCAACTGCCATGCCCTGGGTAGAATATGGCCCCTCCTTCCGCTTGGGAGAGCCCTCGGGAGCCTGAGCGCTCCAAGCGGCCGCGCGTTTGCCAGGCCGCGGTGACAAAATCGCACAATCTGGGTGGGCCAAGGTCTGTTCCCGCACATCCGCAGCGTGTCTCGACCTCGACTTGGGATGCTTGAAATGTGTGCCGGATCCGCACAGGGAACACCGGAACTGCACACGCGCGGAGGCCCTCGGGAGGCGCGTCGGCTGAGGAACGGTTCAGCCGAAGCCACAAATTAGCGTCGATCGCGGTTTTTCCGCGGTCGGACGAGCACAGCAGGGGATGGCAAGCAAGTTGGTATGACGGTTGCATAAAGCCTCCCGCGCCGCGGCGGCGTGCCCGGCAAGCCATTCCAAGGGAGGATTTGCGATGAGCAGTACACGAGAAGTCGTCGTCCTGAGCGGCGTGCGCACGGCGATCGGGGGATACGGCGGCAGCTTGAAGGATTCGCCGCCGAGCGAACTGGCGGCGCTGTGCGTGCGTGAGGCCGTCAGCCGCGCCGGCGTTGAACCGCGCGAGGTCGGCCACGTTGTCTTCGGCAACATCATCCACACCGATTCCCACGACCATTACCTGGCGCGGGTGGCGGGCGTCAAGGGCGGCCTGCCGGTCGAGACGCCGGCGCTGACGCTCAACCGCCTGTGCGGCAGCGGTCTGCAGGCGATCATCACCGCGGCCCAGGCGATCATGCTCGGCGACGCGGACGCGGCGGTGGCCGGCGGCGCCGAGAACATGAGCCGCGCTCCCTACCTGGTGCCGGCGATGCGCTGGGGGGCGCGCATGAACGACGCCACCATGATCGACGTCATGGTCGGCGCCCTGAGCGATCCGTTCGACGACTGTCACATGGGCGTCACCGCCGAGAATGTCGCCAAGAAATGGAAGATCACCCGCGAGGACCAGGACAAACTGGCCGCCGAGAGCCACCGCCGGGCCGCCCACGCGATCGACAAGGGATACTTCAAAGGGCAGATTGTGCCGGTGGAACTCAAGATCAAGGGTGGCACAGCCCCGTTCGAGATCGACGAGACGGTCCGCCGCGACAGCACGGCGGAGAAACTGGCCCGGCTGAAGCCAGCGTTCGACCCGAGCGGCACCGTGACGGCCGGCAACGCTTCCAGCATCAACGACGCCGCGGCCGCGGTCGTGCTGATGGAGCGCGGCCTGGCCGAGAAGCGCGGGCTGAAGCCGATGGGCCGGCTCGTCGCCTACAGTTATGCCGGCGTCGAGCCGAAGTACATGGGGATTGGCCCGGTGCCGGCGGTGCAGGCGCTGCTCAAGAAGACCGGCCTGAACCTGAAAGACATCGATGTCTTCGAGGTCAACGAGGCCTTCGCGGCCCAGGCACTGGCTGTGGTGCGCAGCCTGGAGTTGCCCCCGGACCGCACCAACCCAAATGGCAGCGGCATCTCGCTCGGCCACCCGATCGGAGCGACCGGCTGTATCCTGACCATCAAGGCGCTCTACGAGCTGGCACGCACTGGCGGCAAGCGCGCCCTCGTGACGATGTGCATCGGCGGCGGCCAGGGCATTGCCGCTATCTTTGAGCGGCCGTAACCAGAAGGCGAGCCGGGAGCGTGAGCGACCGGAGTCTCCGGTCGCTCACGGCTCGCCAAAACCACAAGGGGAAACTACAATGGGTCGTTTGGACGGGAAGACTGCCCTGGTCACCGGGGCGTCCCGGGGGATCGGCCGGGCGATTGCCATCGAGTTGGCACGCGAGGGCGCGAAGGTCGCCGTGAACTACCAGAGCAACGAGGCGAAGGCCAAGGAAGTCGCCTCCGACATCCAGAAGCTCGGCGGGACGTGCGTGCTGAAGAAGGCGAACCTCGCCAATCCGAAGGAGGCGCGGGCGGTGGTCAAGGAGGTCGCCGACGAGTTCGGCCACCTCGACATCCTGGTCAACAACGCCGGCATCACCCGCGACAAGCTGCTCTCCAGGATGACCGACGAGGACTGGCTGGAGGTGATCGCAACCAATCTCAATGCCGTCTTCTTCTGCACGTCGGCCGCCATTCCGATTATGACGGCGCAGAGCTACGGGCGCATCGTCAACATCGCCTCGATGAACGGCCAGGTCGGGGCCGTCGGCCAGGCCAACTACAGCGCGGCTAAGGGCGGGGTTATCGCCTTCACCCGGACGGCGGCGCTCGAGCTGGCGCGGTCGAACATCACGGTGAACGCCATCTCCCCGGGCTTTACCGAGACCGACATGTTCGCCAAGGTGCCTGCCAACATCCAGGCCCAGATCCGGGGCCGCATTCCACTCAACCGCTTCGCGCAGCCGGAGGAGATCGCCAAGGCCGTGATTTACCTGGTCGCCGACGGCGATTACATCACCGGGCAGACCTTCGGAATCAA
The DNA here is from genome assembly GCA_035637055.1 of Gemmataceae bacterium. GTDB lineage: Bacteria > Planctomycetota > Planctomycetia > Gemmatales > Gemmataceae > DASPXY01. Next base: position 2,642 of record DASPXY010001191.1, read on the forward strand.
TGGTGGTGCTTTCATGTGATGCTTCGCTCCGAGGTGGGTGCGTGAGCGCCGTGGGTAACGAAGTCGCGGACGGCGACTAAATGACCGGGCAGCAAATCCTTCAATGGGTCCACGGCGCCCACGCTTGGCGTAATCTTACCAACCCAGATCCCAAAGGAAAGGCCATGAGCGAGACGAACACCTTCAATCCCCTCGACCCGATGGGCGTGTTCAAGACCATGCGCGACGCCAACACGGACGCCTGGGCGAAGGCAATGGTTCAGCTCGTCAACAGCGACCCCTACGCCCAGGCGACCGGGACGATGCTCGACGCCTGGCTGACCACCTCGGCGCCCTTTCGCAAGGCGCTCGAAACGGTCATGACCCAGGTGCTGGCCAAGCTCAACATGCCCACCCGCGCCGACGTCACCAGCCTCGCCGAGCGCTTGACCAATATCGAGATGCGCCTGGACGACCTGGACGCCAAGTTGGAGGAAAGCCGCCGCCCCGCGCGCAAGGCCGCCGCCCCGAAGACCAAGCCAAGCCCTGGGGAGCCCAGCAATGAGCACAACTGAGACACGGATACCGACGTTTGCCGACGTGTACGCCCAGTTACAGAAGATCGCCGAGCACGCGCAGACATTCAACCGCCTGCTGACGACCGACGCGAAGGTTGCGCAGACGCCGAAAGAGGTGGTCTGGACACTCAACAAGGCCAAACTGTACCGCTACATCCCCGTCGTGCCGGAGGAGCAGCGCCACAAGATCCCGCTGCTCCTCGTCTTCGCGATCATGAACCGGCCGCACGTGCTCGACCTGCGCCCCGGCCACAGTTTTGTCGAGTACATGCTCAAGCATGGCTACGACCTCTATCTGCTCGACTGGGGCGCGCCGGGGCCGGAGGACAAAAACCTCAAGTTTGACGACTACACGCTGGAGTACCTGCCGCGCGCCATCCGCAAGCTCAAGTCGGTCTCCGGCTCGGACCGGTTCAACATGCTCGGCTGGTGCCTGGGAGCGCTCATCAGCACGATGTACGCCGCGCTGCGCCCCGACGATGGCCTGAAGGATCTGATCCTGCTGACGGCGCCGCTCGACTTCACGGACAAAACGGCCGGCGGCTTCAGCCGTTGGACCAGCTCGCCGACATTCAATCCCGACAAGATCGTCGATGCGTACGGCAACGTGCCGGGCGAGATGATCGACTACGGGGCCAAGGCGCTCAAGCCGGTCGAGAACTTCATCGGCAACTACCTGAACCTCTGGGATAACCTCGAGAACCCCAAGGTGGTCGAGTCCTGGCACGCCATGAACACCTGGGTGCGCGAGATCATTCCGATGGCCGGCGCGGCTTACCGCCAACTGATCAACGAGTTCTACAAGGAGAATCGGCTGGTGCAGGGTACACTGATGCTCCGCGGCGAACGCGTGGACCTGGGCAAGCTGACGGCGAACGTGCTGAACGTGATCGCCGAGGGCGACCACATCACGCCGCCGTGCCAGTCGGAGGGGATCATGCCGCTGATCGGTAGCCAGGACAAGGAGGTGTTCCGCGTGCGCGGCGGGCACATCGGCATCATGGCCGGCAGCGGCGCCGAGAAGACCACCTGGCCACACATCGAGACGTGGCTCGCAGCGCGGGCGGACTGAGGGCCCTTCTCGGAATAACATTCTGTTGTGGCACGGTCTCCCGACCGTGCCACGGCGATTGACCGCAGGTCTCCAAACGATCCCCTGAACCCAGAGGAGACCTCCGGTCAGCCAACGTGGCACGGTCGGGAGACCGTGCCACAACAGCGTCGCTAAACGAAGGAGTTGCTTGCGATGGCACGCCTTGTTGAAGTCACCGAACTGGCCCTCCGCGACGGCCACCAGAGCCTGCTGGCCACCCGGATGGCGCTCGAAGACATGCTCCCGGCCTGCGCCGACATCGATCAGGCTGGCTACTGGAGCGCCGAATGCTGGGGCGGGGCCACCTACGACGCCTGCATCCGCTTCCTCAATGAAGACCCCTGGGAGCGCCTGCGCACGTTCCGCAAGCTCATGCCCAACGTCCGCCTGCAGATGCTCCTCCGCGGCCAGAACCTGCTCGGCTACCGCCATTACGAGGACACCGTCGTTGATCGCTTCGTGGAGAAATCGGCTGCCAACGGGATGGACGTCTTCCGCGTCTTCGACGCCCTCAACGACATCCGCAACCTTCGCCGCGCCCTTCAGGCCATCCGCCGTACCGGCAAGCACGCCCAGGGCACGATCTGCTACACCGTCTCGCCGCTGCACACCATCGAGCGCTTCGTCGAGTTGGCCAAACAACTCCGCGACTTCGGCTGCGACTCCATCTGCATCAAGGACATGGCCGCTCTGCTCAAGCCCCAACCCGCCTACGATCTCGTCAAGGGCATCAAGGCGGCCTGCGGTGCGGACACGCTTGTCCACGTCCACGTCCACGCCACCACCGGCGTTACGATGGTCAGCCTGATGAAAGCCATCGAGGCCGGCGCCGACATCGTCGATACGAGTATCTCGTCTTTGAGCCTCGGCCCTGGCCACAATCCTACCGAGGCCCTGGTCGAGATGCTTGAGGGTACCGGCTACACGACCCGGCTGCAGAAGGACCGCCTGCTCAAGATCAAGGAGCATTTCGCCAAGATTCGCCCCCGTTACGCCCCGTTTGAGTCGAAATTTATCGGCGTCGAAACCGAGATCTTCGACAGCCAGATCCCCGGCGGCATGATCTCCAACATGGAGAGTCAACTCAAACAGCAGGGGGCCGGCGATCGCGTCAAGGAAGTCCTCGCCGAGGTTCCGAGGGTGCGCAAGGACGCCGGCTATCCGCCGTTGGTCACGCCCTCCAGCCAGATCGTCGGCACGCAGGCGGTCTTCAATGTCCTGATGGGGCGCTACAAGGTTCTCACCGGCGAGTTTGCTGATCTCATGCTGGGCTATTACGGCACGACCATCGGCCTGCGCGATCCAGAGGTGCTCGAAGCCTCCAGGAAGCACGCGAAGAAGGAGCCGATCACCGGCCGGCCCGCCGACCTGCTCAAGCCCGAATGGGACGAGTTGCGCGCCCAGGCCCTCGCCCTCAAGGGCTGCAACGGCTCGGACGAGGACGTCCTCACCTACGCCATGTTCCCCCAGGTGGCGGCCAAGTTCCTGGCCCAGCGCGCCGAAGGCCCCAAGAACCCCACCAAGGTTACGGCCGAAGCCCCCAAGACCGCCGCACCTGTCAAGCCAACCGACGGCAAAGGGCCGGTGACGACCCCCGTCACCTACCAGGTGAAGATCGGCGACAAGTCCCACAAGGTGACCGTCGAGCCCGCGTGATTCACAAGCTGGGAGCAGGCACTCGGTTGGAGTCCCGGCTTTAGCCGGTTGGGACGGTCAAGACCGGCTAAAGCCGGGACTCCAACCGGACGCTTTCAGCCGGGGCGTGAATGAGAGAGAAAGGAAAAGCGTCCGATGCCAGCCGAGAACCGAAAGACGATGGAGGATCTGATCGCCGACCTCCGTAAGACGAAAGAGCGACTCAAGCAGGGCGGCGGCGCCGACCGCCTGGCCAAGCAGAAGGAAGAGGGCAAGCTCACCGCCCGCGAGCGCATCGACGGTCTCGTGGATCCCGGCAGTTTCGAGGAGATCGGCCTGTTCGCCCAGCACCGGCAGGTCAACTTCGGCCTGGCCGGCAGGGAGATCCCGGCCGACGGCGTCGTGACCGGCGCCGCCGCCGTCGATGGCCGCCTCATCCACCTCGCCAGCCAGGACTTCACCGTCCTCGGCGGTTCCGCCGGCGAGATCCACTCGCTCAAGGTCGCCGACGCGATGGAACTGGCTCTCCGAAGCGGCAGCCCGTTTGTCCTTATCAACGACAGCGGCGGCGCTCGCGTCCAGGAGGGCATCGACTCGCTGTCGGGCTACGGCCGGGTCTTCTACACCAACGTCATGCTCTCCGGCGTCGTACCGCAGATTTCCCTCATCTGCGGCCCGTGCGCCGGCGGGGCCGCTTACTCGCCCGCCCTCACGGACTTCATCATCCAGACGCGCCAGGCGCAGATGTTCATCACCGGGCCGCAGGTCATCAAGCAGGTGACCGGCGAGCAGATCAGCGGCGAGGCGCTCGGCGGACCGGACGCGCACATGGCCCACTCCGGCGTCATCCACTTCATCGCCGAGAACGACCAGGATGCCCTCTACCTCGCCCGCCGCCTGCTCAGCTTCCTGCCCTCCAACAACCTCGAAGACCCGCCCCGCGTCCCCTTCGAGAACAACGTCGATCCCAACCCGGAACTGACCAACATCCTCCCTGCCGAGCCCAAGCAGGGTTACGATGTCCGGAACGTGATCGGCGGGGTCGTTGATCGCGGCGATTTCCTGGAAGTGCAAGCTGGCTACGCCATGAACATCGTCGTCGGCTTCGCGCGCATCCTGGGCCGCACGGTCGGCATCATCGCCAACCAGTCCTCGGTCCTGTCCGGCGTGCTCGACATCAACGCAGCGGATAAATCGAGTCGCTTCATCCGTTTTTGCAACGCCTTCAACATCCCGCTGATTACCTTCGTGGACGTGCCGGGCTTCCTCCCCGGTGTGCAGCAGGAATACGGCGGCATCATCCGCCACGGCGCCAAGATGCTGTTCGCCTACTCGGCGGCGACCGTGCCGAAGATCCAGGTCATCCTGCGCAAGTCTTACGGCGGGGCGCACGTGGCCATGTGCTCGAAGGATCTTGGCGCCGACCGCGTCTTCGCCTGGCCGACCGCGGAAGTCGCCGTCATGGGCGCTGAGGGGGCCGTCGAGATCGTCTTCCGCAAGGAGATGCAGGAGGCCGCGGACAAGGCCGCCCGCCGCGCCGAGCTGATCGAGCAATACCGCTCGACCTTCTCGTCGCCCTACGCCGCCGCCGGGCGCCGCCTCGTGGACGACATCATCGAACCGGCCGACACGCGCAAGCACCTGGCCCAGGCCCTGGAATACCTGCAGACCAAGCGCGACCACCGGCCGCCGAAGAAGCACGGCCTGATCCCGCTCTAACACGGTGTACACGCCATGAAAATGGAATCGGTGGACCTGGCCCGCGTCGCCGACACGCTCGAAGCACTTCGCCAGGAGGTCGCCCGCCTGAGCGAACGGGTGACGGCACTGGAACAGGTTGCTGCGACGAAGAGCGCTGTCGCCCCGGCGCCCGCGCCCTCGGCCGCCACTGCCCCCGCGGCAGATGGCCTGAGCGAGGAACTCATCCTCGTGATCGGTGCCGCCGTCGCCGCCTACCTGGGGAAGAAAGCGCCGATTCGGCAGATTCGTTTGCTTGGCAGCGCCGGCTGGGCCCAGCAGGGCCGCCTTACCGTCCAGGCGTCGCACGCTCTGAAGGGTTAGCATGAGGAGACGGCCTTGAAACTCAAGATCACGGTGGACGGCAAGGTGTACGAAGTTGAGGTCGAGGCCTATGAGCCGGAGCCGGCCGGGTCCGCCTACGTCCCGCCTGCCGGGCACGCCCGTGTCCCCGCGGCCGCGCCCGGTGTCGCGCCCCCGGTGCGACCTGGAACCGCCGCCCCCGTCGCCGACGAAAGCAAGGTCTGCCGCAGCCCGATCGCGGGCACGGTCGCCAAGGTTCCCATCCAGGTTGGGCAGACCATCAAGGTCAACGACGTGCTGATCGTCCTCGAAGCGATGAAGATGGAAACCGTCATCACGGCCCCCATCGCTGGCAAGGTCACGAAGATCAACGCCAAGGCCGGCGACTTCGTGCAGGGTGGACAGGTTCTCGTCGAGTTCGAGTGACGTCCCGCAAGGGAGGTGTCCACGCTTCCGCCTCCCGCCAGCAAGCTCGCCGAATTGGTCCCTTTGTCTCTTCTACGGCGCGACGGCCGCACAGACTGCCAGGGCCTCATCGAGCGCCTGGGCATCCGGGAAGCGGTCGGCCGGCTCCTTGGCCAGGCAGCGCAGCACCACCGCCTCAAGATCAGCGGGAACCTCCGGCCGGTATCTGGATGGAGGCTCCGGCGCCTCGCACAGGTGGGCGCGGAGCACCTGCCCGACCGACTCGCCCACGAAGGGCGGCCGCCCCGTCAGCAGGAAGTAGGCCACCGCCCCCAGGCTGTAGAGGTCGGCCCGGCCGTCGATGTTCTCCCGGCCGTCGGCCTGCTCCGGCGACATGTAGGCCGGCGTGCCGGCGATTGCGTGCTCGGCCGTCAGATTGACGTCCGCGGCGCCGTCCTGGATCCGCACGAGTCCGAAGTCGAGCAGTTTGGCCACATCGTCCACGCCCCCGCGCTGACAAACCAGGATATTGCGCGGCTTGACGTCGCGGTGGATCAGCCCGATCGCGTGCGCCTCCCGCAGGGCACCGCAGACCTGGCGCAA
>DASPXY010001192.1:0-6584 GCA_035637055.1 Gemmataceae bacterium
CGCGGTGGCCCCGCCGGCCTCGGCCTCACTTGGGTCGCGGTCGTGGTCACCTGGGTCACGACCCAGACGCCCAGGGCCTTCGGCTTCTTGCGCAGCCGCTGGTGCTGCGCGGTCGTCGCCCTGCTGCTGTGGCAGCGGCACGGCCTTGCCGTCAGCCGCGAGACCGTCCGCCGCCACCTCCACCAGGCCGACATCGTCTGGCGGCGGCCCCGCCCAGTGCTCCGCCGCCAAGATCCGCAACGCGCGGAGATCCTGGAAAAACTGCGGCAGTTGCTGCGCCACCTGCCTGCGGACGAGACGGTGGTCTTCGAGGACGAGGTCGATGTCAACCTGAACCCGAAGATTGGTTGCATGTGGATGCAGCGTGGAGGCCAAGCGGAGGTGGTCACGCCGGGAGACAACGCCAAACGCTATCTGGCGGGTTCGCTGCACTGGCGGACAGGTGCCTTGATCGCCACCAGCGGGGACAAGCGGGACGGCAAATTGTTCGTGGCCCACCTGCACGAATTGCGGCGACGGTTGCGGCGCTACCAGAGGATCCATGTGATCTGCGACAATGCCAAGTTCCACCACAGTTGCTGGGAGGTGTGGGAGTTCTGCCACAAGTATGGGGACCGCGTGGTACTGCATTTCCTGCCCAAGTACGCCCCGGACCTCAACCCGATTGAGCGGGTGTGGTGGCGGTTGCACGAAGCGATCACCCGCAACCATCAGTGCCAGAGCCTGGAGGAACTGGTGGACCTGGTGTTGGTGTGGCTGAGCGAGCGGAAATACTTCAAAGTCCAAGATCAGGTGTATCTCCAGGCACAACTGGCAGATCCGGCCCAGGCTGCATAGCCCACTTTCCCTGTGGTGTGCTCTTATTTAGTGTTCACGCTCGTCGCCCTCGGCGAGCCCCAGCGGGCCCGGCGGCTGCTCGAACGAAGTGCCGGGGTGGACGACGCCGGTTACACGGACGTTCACCGCCTCCGTGCCGCCCTCGGTACTTTGACCCTCCCTCTCAGCGCCTGCCGTGCGCGCGAACTCATTACCGTGTGGGCCGGTGTGCTCCGGATCGCGGCGATGTCGCGGGAAGCCGACTGGGTCGAAGACCTGTACACCCCCGCCGGGAACGGCGCGGGAAACTTCCCCGCGCCGTTCCCGCCCGAGCCGTGGGTGGTGTGCGTCGTGGCTGCCTTGGACAGCAGCGGCTGGGCTCTCACCTCTCACATCCATTCTCTGGCGCGACACCCCAAGCCAGGAAGCGCCCCCCGCGTCCACCGACGGCTGACAGAGATGTTCGGTCGGGACCTCGACCCCGTCCTTGACCTCTACAGCAGAAAGTTTCGAGCCCGGACGGGCCCTGCTTTACAAACGAATAGTGATGTAGCACTCCCGGCCGAATTACAGGAACTCGGCAAGCATGCGTTCTACCTCTTGTCTACCGGTGAACACGACTCCACCTCGGTTCGGGTTTGTGAGAGCGTGGTCGAGGGTTTGAGGAAAGTGCTCAACCGGCCGGACCTCCCCCGCGAGGAGCGCCTACGTAGGGCCGAGCAGGCGGCCGGCCTCCGCCGCCTGGTAGTTGCGGCGACCACGTACTGGGCCGCGCAGACGAACGACGAGTTGCTACGGAAACAGGCCGCGTTATGGGACGCGGAAATCGGGCGGCGGGTGCTGCTGGAGCGGCTCCTCGGAGGCCAGACGTTTGCGGCCGATGATAAAGCCGCCGCCGCGCCGGCTGCTCGCTGGCCGTTCGCGGACAAGGAGCGACCCGTCTGGTCGGGCGGCCGACCAAACCGTTCGGCCGGTATCCTTCCCCGTGCGGCTGTTGCCGTGACTGATGCCGAAGTTGTCCCCGCTCATCCCATCAGGGAGAGTCTGATCAACCTTCACCTGCCAGCGTGGTTGCCCAAAGCTCAGAAGATCGTTGACGGCGGGGTCGATGAAGGTCGTCTCGCGCAGGAGTTCGGCGCCGGGACGGTACTTCTGCGCGGCGCTTTCGACCTGATCGGCCGCCTGGTCTGGACCGCGTTCCTGAGCGACGGTCGTCGGCTCACCACCTTGGCTCACAACGGCCCCGGCGGCGACCCCACCGACCGTGAGCGGCTGGTGTGGGCTGCCGCGCACCACGACCTGCGTCTCGCGCTGGCCTACCTGGATTCGGACCAGTCGGCGGCGGTCGGTCGAGCGTTCAGCGGCGACGCCGGAGACCTCCCCGATAGACTTCGGCAGGACTCCGGGCGGCCCGACGTGCTCGCTGAAGGTATAGCGCTCCGGATCGACGACTTGTACGAACGGCTTGGCGCAATAACCGGACCGAGTGAGCTGCGGCTCGTCGGCGACTGCGTCGATCTCGCATACCGGGCGGCGCTCCGGCCGCCGGACGACGTCGGCGAACTACCGGGGTGGGCCGAGCGGAGCGCCTCGCAGTGGGAAAGGGTCATAGGTTACGTCCGAGGCGAGACGCAGTCCGCCCCGTTCCTCAGCCGTTTGAACCGGGCGACCGAAGCGTACCTCGGCGAGATCGCCGCGATTTGGAGCCTCGACCGCCTGGCCGACGTGCTCTCCCGGGACCATGACGTTGTTGTCCAAGTCGAGGACGCGCTGCACACGGTTCCGGTCGCCCATCTGCCGGTCGGCGAGGGGCGGCTGTGGCAGCGGGTTCGGAGCGTCCGGGCATCCTTGTCCGTTCTCGCGGACATCGTCCACCGCGAGGCCGCACGGGAAGCGGATGCCGGGACCTCGTGCGCGCCGAGCTTGCTGGTGATCTCGGCAGTCGCAGGACAGGACGACCGGGTTCGGCAAGGTACGATCGACCTCCACCACGGGCATGCGAACTTGGCCGCCCGGCTCGGAATTGCCTTCTACGCCGCGGCCGAGCGACCGCCGGGTGAAATTGAGACGCTGTTCAAAGGGCTGGCGCAGAGAGCTTACTGTGCAGTGACGGTGTACGGGCACGGAGACGTTCGGCGAGGTGCGCTCCTAATGACGGGCCGTTCGGGGCCGGCGCTTTGGCGCGGCCAAGGCAGCGACCTGAGTGGCGTCGAGTTCCTTCTCCTGCCGAGTTGCTCGATCGGACGCACGCGCGGTTCGGCTGCCCGAGACGTGGAAGGCTTTTGCGTGGAACTGGCCGTCCACGGCGCCCGCTCGGTCCTGAGCTGCCGCTGGCCGGTGCAGTGCCAACTGGCGGCGGACGTCACCAACGAGGTCCTCCACCAGTACTTACTGCTCCGCGCTGGCCAAGTTGGACCGGACGACGGGCGCTGTCGGGCGCTAGCCCTGAACCAGGCGCGGAAAGAAATGTTCAGTAACGACGGGGACAAGGTCTACTTGAGTACGTTAGCGGCGTTTGAACTGTATGGGATGGGATAGGGCTGGCCCGCCGAGGAGGTTTGGAGGCGGCCGGTCGTGGACTGTCCAAACCGGGTCATTGTCGGCCGCGTGGTTAACCTCAAGTCCGCCGGCGGCCTTGAGCAGGCTCAACGATTTCCATACGGGGCAGCGAGGTGAAGCCGGGGTGCCTGGTCTTCCGGCCGCCCCCGAGGTGGTGGAATTGGAAGGTCTCCGCTTTCGTCCCTCGCCCCGGGAGGCAGCGGAGGGAAGTCGGCTCGCCGCACCGCGGACACTTGACCCGTAGGCCGAACTGCTGCAGGAGCGCCCGGATTGCGGCCGCCAAGTCTAGGTTCTCTTCCAGCCCGCTCTGCGTCAAACCGGTAAGTCGGTTGAGGATTTGTTGCACATCGGCGACGACCTGAGTGTGCAAGTGGTCGAGGCGTCGGTCGAAGGTCTGGAGTCTGGAGTTCTTCAATTACGCTGACATCGGTCCCGGGCGTTTCGCGCGTGCTGATCGTCAGACCGAACCGCTGATAACCGGACGGGAGCCATAGTGGGCCGGCCGGCCCTGCTTCGCCGGAGTCCAGGCCAGTGCCGGCATCGAGGTGAACATCGGAGGAGGCGAAGCAGCGTGGCGATGTCGATGGCGCCGGACAGCCGGGCTGCGGTTCGGCTGACTGCGATTTCGATGGGAGTGAGATGACGGTAGAGGTTGCCGGCGGACATCACATCAAACCGGAGTTCGAGGTGTGGGCGGTCACCTCGCGTCCAGGCGCACACCTGCTCTCCATCTTCGATGGCGGGTTACCGTCATCGCCCTTCCATCTGTACTGGCGAGTTGAAACTTCATTGACGCCGTGCCTGCGTTGGGAAGCTAGCCTGCTAGCTCGGCGGTACGACTTCGTCGGGGTGTCACCAGAAGTGTCAACGCCAACTGGGACCTGACGGACCGCTGAGACTTGGCGCGCAAGATCAAGGGCCGCAATCGCATGCGGAGAGCGCAACGGCCACAGCGCCGGCACCCCGGGGAGTCACTCCTGATGCCGTTACTGATGCCGGGGCGTTGCGTGTCCGTCGCCCGCGTCCGCAGCCCGACAGAGAGGTGGTTCTCCCGGGGCCGCTCCAGGCGGCCCCTTCCCACGCGGGCCGGCCCAGGCCCGCGAAACCCGCACCCGGCCCCAGCCGGGTCGGGCGGTGCGCGCGGCCCAGCGAGCACCAGGGCGTCCAGCCCGCGGGCACACCCCGCCCCGGCGGGGTTGCCCTTCGACCGTTCAGGGCGGCGCAGCGTCCAGCGGAGCAGGAAGCGCACGGCCGGCGTGCAGCCGACCGGGAGCGCCAGGGTGTCGGCCCGGCCGAAGTTGGCATGGGCCGGTGACAGGTTTCCTGGCACCGGCGTTGCCTACGGCCGGGATCCCCTTTGACTTCAGAGGGGAGCGTTCTTCCGCGGAGCGGAAAGAGCGACCCTCGGGGCGGGGGTGAGACGAGAGCATCTCCTGACCGCGCACACGGTCGGGAATGCCGAGTCGAACTCAGGTTCCGGCCGAGGTCTCTCCCGCCGACGGCGGGAAGCCGAGCAAGGGACCAACGACCGAAACCGCCCGCAGGGCGATGCGCTTTACTCCCCCGCGGACGGCGAACGCCGGCCTGGGAGGGGTCCCGGCGGCGGGTGCTGCGGCGGTGGCGGCGGGGCCAGGTGCAAATCCAGTGACGGGCGGAAGCTCCCGGCAGGAGCGGAGCCGGGCACGGATTTGCCTTCGCGAGGGAGCATTTCCTGACCACCTGGTCGGGAATGCGAGGGAGCGAATCGGGAAAGCTGCCGCGGCCGACAGGCCGCGCCCGCAGCAGCTGCTTTGGGGGCGGGGTGGATTGCAAGGCGGGACGGGCAGAGCGGCCGGAAGCAGCGGGCGACCGGCGCGACTTGCGGGGCGGGCGGTGTCCGCAACAATTCGGTGTGGAGCCTCGGACCAATTCTTACCCACAGGTGAAGCTTTTTACCTTTCGTGGTAACCAGGCAGGATGGAGAAGACGCCGCTGTTCCTGATTGTCGTAATCCTTGCCATCGGTTACCCCGACGTAACCATTCGCCTCCTTACTGTGTACGGCGCCTGGCTGCTGCTTCGTTTCTGGCGGGGAGGGTGGCCGCCATCGCTTTGGTAGTCGGGGTAGGAGAAGGCGTTGGCAGTCAGCGCCAGCCCGTCGTCCTGCAGCCGAATGCGGCGTTGGCTGCCACTGCTCGCGGGTACGTTACCCCGCCTTAAGGTAATCGCCCAATCATCCTATCGGGAGTGACGGCGGGGGCTTCCGGGGATCCGCCGGAAATCGCAGGCCGACTTTCTTGCTGTCCGCCCAGCAGGGTTTGCACGGAGGCAAGCTGGCGTCGGCAGGAATTGTAGCTATCGAGAACGCCCTCAATGGTAGCGACCGCGCTCTGTGCCGCCCCAGGCGTGCTGAATTCGGTCGGCGGAGCGGCGACCGTGCCGAGGTCTTCGAGCAGGCGCTGGACCTGCCTGGAAAAGAGCCAAGCGTGGAATTCCGGGTCGGTATCCAGCGTGTCCTGCACGGACCGCTCGGTGGCAGGCGGCGCCCCTTCGACGACTACCGCCGCCGGGTCCCTGCCGGGTCTTCCGATCGGTTGGCTTCTTTCATTTCTGCCGTCGCATCGGTCGCCGTCGGTGGGTTCGCTTTGCTGGGGCCCGCCGACGGCGACCGATGCGACGGCGGGAAGAAAGCCGTATCAGGTTCCCTCCCCGCGCTGCTTGAGCGGAGGGAGCCGGAGGGGGTTCTGCACCGATTTCCGGCTTGCTTTTCCGGTCGCGCCATTGCCGGGGAGTTTTCCGCGCCGCGAGAGAGCGGACAGCGACTCATCGCGCTGAGGCGCGAGCCTTTTGACCTTGTACTGCTGGACATTGAGATGCCGGGGATGGATGGCTTTCGGGTCCTGGCGCAGATCCGCGAGGCGGGGAAAGGGGATCACTACGTCCCTGTCCTGGCCGTCACGGGCAAAGGGGGGCATCAGGACGAGTATCTCGCGGCCGGCTTTGACGGGCTATCTCGCGAAGCCCTTCGTGCTTCGGGAACTCGCCGAGGCCATATGCGGTTTTCTTGGAGCAGAGACTGTGTAGGCGAAGCCGCTCCGGCCTTCGAGCACTACCCGACCGAAGCAATTCTCCAGTACCCGTTCCTCACTTGTTCGCAAGTCCGGATCGTGCGCGGACAGCGGCTACCAAGGTCAGATGGACAGCTTTGCGGCTTAGGCCGTGGCCTTCAGG
>DASPXY010001193.1:0-2172 GCA_035637055.1 Gemmataceae bacterium
CGCACCTGCTGGAGGACATCCAGACGCGGTTGGGGCTGGCCATCGACCAGAACTTTGTCGGCGTGGAGCACGATATCTACGAACAGCGGAACCGCGGCCACGGACGGGAAGCGTACCGTTGTTACACGATCCTGCATACGACCGAAGGGATTCGCCATCACGAGGACTGGGCTGGGCTGACGACCATCGGCATGTGTTACAGCGAGCGGACGGTGGCCGGGGAGACGACGAGCGAGGCCCGCTACTTCATCGGCAGCAAACGGGCGCGTGCGAAATACTATGGCAAGGGACTGCGGAACCATTGGGGTATCGAGAACTCATTGCATTGGCAGTTGGACGTCACTTTCCAAGAGGATGACAACCGCGTGACGCGGCGGAACGCTGCGGAGAACTTGGCCCTGCTACGCCGCCTGACGTTGTCGCTGCTGCACGCCCATCCAGCCAAACTGAGCATTGCCAAGAAGCGCTTCGCCGCCGCCTTGGACCCGAGTTTTCTCGAAGAAATCCTCCGGGGTGACGGTATCTTGGAGAAGCGGTAACGCGTAGGCCCTGCATGAAGACCTTGGTCTTGTTTAGTGGATTGGCGAACAGCATCGTGTATGATTTCTGGATCAAAACAACAGGAAAGAGCGACTTGTATGAAAGCACGTTGATGTTGTTGCCGCTCCCAACAAACACGATGGGGACCGAGATAATCGAGCGAGTCCTTCACCTTAACTGCATCACTCGCCCCTTCGCCCCATTGTGGGAATCTCTGACTGGTACACCCTGGCACCGATCCTGCGCCCTCCGTACCGACCGTGAGCGCCGCCGGGCACTCGTTGAACTTGATGCCCTCGCCGCCATTGCTCTCGACCTGACCGCAGAGGAACTGATCACCATCTACCGGGTCCAGTTCCCCGTGCTACGGCAGTATGAGCGGGAGAACCTCTACGACCAGACGGGCCGCCTTGTCCCCCAGGGCGTCCTCGCCCTGGCCAAACGACACAACATCGACATCCGCCAACCACTCAACGTCACCACCTTCCCCGGCCCGGCAGACCTGGTCGGTGAGGTCGAGACGCCCGGCCTCGGTGTCACCGGCGGCATCGTCTGGGAAGACCCCAAGATGGAGCCGAGGATGAAGCGGGTCTACCCGCCGCCCTTCACCAAATGCGACCGGGAGGCCGACATGCGGCAGGCGTACCAGACCTTCCAGGAACGGCTGCGGAGTGGCGACCAGACTACCACCCGTGACGAACCAGCGGTACGATGACGTTGTTCGCCGCAAAGGAGAACTCACATGAACCCGACTGTTGTCGAAATCCAGGGCACCTTGCAGCCCGATGGGACGCTGGTGCTGGATGAGAAGCCGAGTTTGCCGCCGGGGCGAGTGCGGGTGACCGTGCAGCCAGTTCTCGACTACACGCAGACGCCCATCTGGAAGTTCTTCGAGCAGCTCCGTGCCGAACAGCAGGCCCGTGGCTTCATACCCCGCAGCAGAGAAGAGATCGACGCCGACATCGCCGGCATGCGTGACGAGGACGAGGAGCGGGCGCAGCAGATCGAGGGCATTCAGGAAGAGTGCCGCCGGCACCGCGAACAGCAACAGCAAGCGGGGGCCGAATGATCGTCTTCCTGGATACGAACATCGTCATCTACGCCGTGGAGTCCGACCCGACCTTCGGAGCGCGGGCTCAGAAGCGGATTGCCACGGCCCTGGCGGCCGGTGATTCGCTCATGGTTAGCGACCTGGTGCGGATGGAGTGCCTGGTCCACCCTCTGCGCACTGGGGACACCGTTCTTTTGGGACAGTTTCGGACCTTTTTCGCCCGGCCGGAAGTACAGGTCGTGGCCATTACGGCAGCAGTCTGCGATCGGGCGGCCCAGATCCGGGCCACGCACAAGTTCAAGCCGATGGACGCCCTCCATCTGGCCGCAGCGGTCGAGCATGGGGCCAACGTCTTCCTGACCGCCGACGCCCGGCTGAACGCCTTCACCGGCCTGACGGTCGAAGTGCTGAAATGAGGAGGCCAAGGCGCCCATGATCCCGACCATCGTTGCGGACGAACTGCGAGCCACCCTGCTCGACTACCTCGACACCACCTTCTCCTTTCAGCAGGACGTGGCGGTGGCCGAGGCCCTCCAGCGTTTCCTGACCGACCCCAAGCAGGGCATCTTCAAGGGGCCGTA
>DASPXY010001194.1:0-4139 GCA_035637055.1 Gemmataceae bacterium
GGACGGGAACCGGGCGCCGGAGATGGTCCGGGACACCAGCGGCCAGAGCAAGGGACTGCGAGTGGGCTTCCGGGGCCTCTTTGCTGGCACCTAAAAACGGAAGACCCGACCGTTTTTGGGGTTGCGTCGGGCGGGATGCAACTACTTCGCTCTCGGTTCGCCCTTCTTGAGGATGAGGATGAACAACCCGCTCTTGTCCTCGAACGATTTGGGGCGGGTCTTCCGCTCCTCGCGGCCAAAGCCGGTGGCGATCTTCAACAGGTCGCCCTCGAACTGGTAAATGCCCGGAACAACTGGCCCCTTCAGGTCGCCCTTGGCAGGGTAGACGAGGTCGATCTCTGTGGGCCAGCCGAGGCGAGCAATTTGCCGCCGGGGGCGAAGGCAACGGTAACAGCCGCCGTGGGGGTGGCGACAGATCGATGTCGGCGCTCCCTCGTGGTCGGCCAGGAAAGTCTTGCAATCTTCGACCGTCAGTCGCCAGCATCGCAGGGTTCTACTCATTGGTTCTTCGACGACTGGACGATCTTACCCGAACGCCGGCCCGTTCACCACATCCGTCCCAGCTTCTTGGCGGTTGCCGCGTGAGCCGTCCCAACCTATCACAGCGGGTGAGGGCGGCCTGGCCGGTCCTGCACGAACCCCCTCCCAAAAGGACCAATGACTTGGTCCCATCCTGTCGTGGTGTTTTGCCGTCCGCGAAGGAGGAGTAGCCGTACCGTGTCCGCGCCGTCTTCTGCTCCGACGTCCCTCGGTAGGGCGTGGCGGGTCGTCGTCCTGCTCATGCCGGAAGGTCGGCTGCTTCGACTGGCTTCAGTCAGGATCCCGCCTTCGCGCTCTACGGCGGGCTGCTGTGGCTGTTCATCAACCCCCAGCGCCCGGTCGTTGTCTCGGACCACGCCGCGTGCGACCGGTAAGCGGGGCCTACCCAACTATCGCCCTGCTCGATTCGGAAGGTGAGTGGACGTATCCGCGGTGGTGCGTCGTTCCCAGGGTCATACGATGAAGGGGTGGAGGCGGTCACCCGTGAACACCCTTGCCGTCGCTCTCGTTTGCACGATGACCGGCCGGCGCCTGCGCCTTTGGCCTTGTGGGCTGCGGACGTTGACAATGACATCGACGTGCTCAAGTTCGCATTCGGAGAGGCGGCCTGGGTCTTGCACCCTGGGAGCGCAGGGACACTCGAACGGCACGGGCAGCCGACAGGACTCGTCTTCTCTGTTCGTCAAAGCACTTGGCGAATGACCTCGCCGGTGCAGGCGGCGATGGGGCGGCCCAGGCGGTCGTGGATCTGGCTGTCCGGATCGATGCCCAGGCAGTGCAGAATCGTTGCCGTCAAGTCCTGGGGTTGGACGCGAGCCTGAGCCGGCTGGGCGCCCAGCGCGTCGGAGGCGCCGTGGACCACGCCGCCACGGACGCCGCCTCCCGCCAAGGCCACGGAGAAGACGCTACCCCAGTGATCACGGCCCCCACGATTGTTGAAACGCGGCGTCCGGCCAAATTCCGCCAGGCAGACCACCAGCGTTTCGGCCAGCAGGCCGCGCTGGCTCAGGTCTTCCAGAAGTGCTGCGAACGCCTGGTCCATCGGCGGCACCAGCACGGTGCGCAGGCGCTCCGTCTCCTGCGTGTGCGAATCCCAGCACGGGTTGTCCGACGGTTCGTCCGGCCCGCGATACCAGTTGACCTGCACGAGGGCCACGCCCGCCTCGACGAGGCGCCGCGCTAGCAGCACGCTCTGACCGAAGGGGCTGCGGCCGTAGCGATCGCGCACGGCCGCGGACTCCTGCTCCAGCCGGACGGCCCCGCCCTCGTGCGCGGACCGCAGCAGGTCGAAGGCCCGCTGCTGGTGCCGGTCGAAGGTCGCCAGGACACCGCTGCGCTGCACCGCGGCCAGGTCGTGATCCAGCCGCCGGAGCAACGACTGCCGCTGGCGCAGGCGCGGCGGCGACAGCTGGGGATCGAGCCCGAACTCCGGAAGGTTGAACTGCGGCGCCCCCGGCTGACAGGTGAACAGCCAGGGGTCGGCGGCCCGGCCCAAAAAGCCCGCGTCTTGTCCCGGCCAGACCGAGCCATCGGTGTTGAAAATCCGGTGGGGTAGGCGAATGGCTGCCGGGAACAAGCCGCGCTCGCGCCGGACGGACTGCACCAGGGCGCCCAGCGTCGGCCAGTCGTTGGGCGCGCCGGGGTTGGCGTTCTCAAAGTTCATCGGCTGGTGTGGCCGGCCCGTCATCATGTAGTAGCCGCTCGATGAATGGGCGTTATCGCCGGTGGACACCGCCCGCAGGAGCGTCAACTTGTCCGTCCAGTGCGCCAGGCGCGGCATCAATTCGCAGATCTGGATACCCGGCACGCGGGTGGCGATCGGCCCAAAGGCGCCGCGCACGTTGGCCGGCGCGCCGGGCTTGGGGTCCCAGGTCGAATGCTGCGGCGGCCCCCCCATGAGGAACAACACGATGCACGACCTGGCCTGCCCGAACCCGCCAGCCCGCCGCGCGGTGACGGTCGGCGCCTGCTGCGCCTGGAGTAGCTGCGGCAGCGCTAACCCCAGCGCCCCCAGGCCCCCCAGACGCAGCATCTCGCGCCGCGTCATCCCGTCGCAGAACCGGCTTCCAGCACCGTAAAGAGGTAGCATGATAATGTACTCCAGTATCTCCGATTGTAACTTCGGAATCGAGGCAAGGGGTACTTTTCTTTCGCAACCGGCAACGAACGACTCCTGCTCGCCCGTTTCACCTGAGGGAATAGGATGAGGCTGGGGACAAGCTAACGCAGGACGTTGCCGTGAGAGGATAAAGCCGATGCTCCGAACGAAGCGATCCCTGCTCCCTGCGGTCCTTGCCCTCGCGGTCGTCGTGCCCTCGCCCGCAGGGCAGCCACCCTCGACCCAGAAACCGGGTCCGGTCCCGGGCGGCTGGCAAGCGGCCGCGCCGCGCGCGGAGATCAAGCCCTCCTTCGCCCAGGACCCGAAGGGTGGGCCGAAGGGGGACGGCTGCCTGACCATCACGGCCGACCAACGGGAGGGGTTGCACGGCTACTGGCAGAAGACCTTCTCGGTGACCGGCGGCAAGTTCTACCAGCTCCACGCCGTCCGCAAGACCCACCAGGTGGCCGAACCGCGGCGCAGCGCCGTGGCGCGCGTCCTCTGGAGGGACGACAACGGCAAGCCGGTCCGCGCCGACCCGCCGGACGAGGCCGACCCCAAGGGCTATCTGCCGGTAGCCGAGCCCGAGTACCCCGGCGACGGCGAAACCAGGGCCGACGGCTGGACGGAAGTGACCGGCACTTACCGCGCGCCGGCGAAGGCGACCCGGGCGGTGGTCGAACTGCACCTGCGGTGGGCGCCCGGTGGCAGGATCGACTGGGCCGAGGCCGCCCTGACCGAGTCGGCCCCGCCGCCGCCGCGCAAGGTCCGCCTGGCGGCGGTCCACTTCCGGCCGCGCGGCGGCAAGACGCCGATGGACAACTGCCGCATGTTTGAGCCGCTGATCGCGGAGGCGGCCAAACAAAAGGCGGATCTGGTCGTCCTCGGCGAAACCATTACCTACGTCGGCCTCGGCAAGACGTTCGCAGACGTCGCCGAGCCGGTCCCGGGCCCCTCGACCGAGTACTTCTGCGCCCTGGCGCAGAAGCACAACCTGTATCTCGTCGTCGGCCTCGTCGAGCGCGACGGCCACCTCATTTACAACGTGGCCGTCCTGATCGGCCCCGACGGGCGGATCATCGGGAAATACCGCAAGGTGTGCCTGCCGCGGGGTGAGGTCGAAGGCGGCCTGGCACCGGGCAAGGAGTACCCCGTCTTCCCGACCCGCTTCGGCAAGGTCGGGATGATGGTGTGCTACGACGGCTTCTTCCCCGAGGTGGCACGCGAACTGAGCAACCGCGGCGCGGAGGTGATCGCCTGGCCGGTCTGGGGTTGCAATCCGCTGCTGGCCTCCGCCCGCGCTTGTGAGAACCACGTCTACCTCGTGAGCAGCACCTACGAGGAGGTGAAGGCCAATTGGGCGCTGACGGCGGTGTACGGCCACAACGGCCAGCCGCTCGTCCGGGCGGAGAAAATGGGCACGGTGGTCGTCGCGGAAGTGGACCTCAGCCGGCGGTTCTTCTGGCGGAACAACCTCGGCGACTTCCGGGCGGAAGTGTAC
>DASPXY010001195.1:0-4548 GCA_035637055.1 Gemmataceae bacterium
TGAGGTCCGGGCGCAGTAGGTCCGCCGCGGCGGTCACTGGCTTGCCTTGAGCGCGGAGTGCCGTCTGCGTTTTCTTGTTGACGACCAGCACCGGCCGCAGTTCGGCGACGGGGATCGTTTCGGCGACCAGGCCCGCCTTGACGGCGATATCCATGCTCAGGGCATCGGCCGCGAGGTACAGATCGCCGGCGCCGCCGGCCGCCCGGATCAGGGCCAACTGTTCGCCCGAGCCACCGAAGGTCGCCTCGACGGCAACCTTGTGGGCGTTCTGGTAGTCGCGAATCACCTCGGCGACAGGCTTCTGGGCGGCGGCGGCGCAGTAGAGCCGTAGCGTCCTGCCGCCCGCGATGCCGCGACGGTCCCACGGGCTCCAGAGCAGGAGGCACAACGCACCGATCACGAGCAGCGAGCCGCCGCCGACCAGCCAGGCGCTGCTGAGCGCGCCGAAGGGACGCCGCGTGCCGTTCACGTCGTGATCTCCGTGGTGGGGGCGAGTTGTGCTTCGGTGCCGGGACGGATCACACGATGAGCCTGCGCCGCGGCCTCCGGATCGTGGGTGACGAGGAGCACCGCCCCGCCGCCGCGCGCAAAGGTGGCGAGATGGTCGAGCACGACCGCGGCGTTCTCGTGATCGAGGTTGCCGGTCGGCTCGTCGGCGAGGAGCAGTTTCGGCCGGTTGAGCAGGGCGCGGGCCAGGGCGGTGCGCTGGCGTTCGCCCGTGCTGAGTTGAGCCGGGACATGACGGCGACGACCGGCCAGGCCGAAGTCGTCGAGAAGTCGTTCCGCTCTGGCGCGGGCGTCGGGCAATCTCAGGGCGAGGGACGGGGCCAGCACGTTGTCGAGGACGCTGAGGTAAGGGACCAGGTGAAACTGCTGGAAGACGAAGCCGATGTGGGCGGCGCGGAAGCGGGCGCGGCCTTCGTCAGAGAGGGCGTAGAGATCCTGGCCGTTGACGGCGACGCGGCCAGCGTCGGGGTGCAGCAGCCCGCCGGCGGCGAGGAGCAAGGTTGTCTTGCCGCAGCCGCTGCGACCCTGGACCGCGACGAACTCGCCGGGGTTGACGGTGAGTGTCAGGCCGTCGAGCACCGTCAAGCGGCCGCTGGGGCTGCGGTAGGACTTGCTCAAGTTGGTGATTTCCAGCATCGGACCTCTCACCCACGGTCGGGTGGATGGTGTCCGATTCATCGGTTCGCGTAAGTTGGCGGGCACGCTAACGCGAACCGATAAATCGGACACCTTCATCCGGACCTCTCACGCCTCGCGGAGCACGCTTGCGGGATCTTGCCTGCTCGCCAGCAGCGCCGGCACCCAACTCGCCAGGGCGCACAGCAACGGGGCGGCCAGCAGCGTCAGCAGCAACAGTTGCGGGTTGAACAGCGCCCCGTCCGTGGCCAGTTGTCCCAGATCCTCCGCCCAAAGCGCTCCGGCCAGGGTTCCCCCTGCGTAGCCGAGGATCGCCCCGAGCAGGCCGACCAACAGCGCCTTGCTGAGAAACAGCACCAGGACCGAGCGCGTCCGCAGTCCCAGGGCGCGCAGGATGCCGATTTCCGCCTGGCGATCGCGGACGTTGGTCAGCGCCAGCAGGCCCAGCCAGACGCAGCAGCCGACGACGACCAGCGGGACGAGCAAGGCGGCGAAGTCCTCGTACTCGCCGAGCGAGCGGTTCCGATACGCGACCTCGCTCGCAACGGCGGCCTTCGCCAGATCCCGAGCCCGGCGGCGCTCGTCCTCGGCCTCGGCGGCGGCGCGGTTGCGCGCCTCCGCGCGCGTCAGCGCCTCCGATGCCTTCTCGACCACCTGCGTCTCCGGCAGGATTTTCGCGATCTCTTGCCGCACTTCGCCGAGCCGATCCGTCGCGGAACAGTTACATTCGAGAGCGAGAATAGAGTTGATTTGCCCGGGTTTCTTGAGCAACGCCTGGGCTTCGGCAAGGTTGATCCAGAGGGTGATGTCATCCTTGCTGCCCGTCGGCGGCCGCAGTTTGTCCACCCGGAACTCCTTGCCGAGCAGGGTGACCCGATCGCCGCGTTTGAGTCCGAGGCTGGCGTGCAGTTCGTGGCCGACGAGCATGTTCCCCGGTGGGACACGTTCGAGCAGCGGCTTCTTCTGCGCTTGTTTGGCGATCGGCACCTCGCCGCGCACGCCTTCCAGGATGATCGTCCGTTTCTGCTCCGGCCAGGTGAGGCGCTGACGCAGGCTGGGCAGGAGGTGATTGATCTTGACGAGGGGTTGCTTCGCCAGGCGGTCGGCGTATTCCTCCGGCATGGTGCGGGCGGCGTAGTCGTCGGCGTAGAGGTCGGCGAGGTTCTGGTCTTTCGGCAGGATGAGGATGTTGAAGCCGAGGCCCAGGGCGATCTTGCGGTAGTCGTCCTCCAGCTTCTTCATCTTGGCGGCGGTTTCCCTCTCAAACTGCTCCATGCGTACCGCCGTTTCGGTTTGTTTCTCGGCTACGCGCTGCCGTGTGCGCAGGTCGTGAGCACGCAGCAGGGTCAGTTCCGCGACCAGACAGCCGACCGCGACCAGCACGGCCAGCACGGCGAGGCCGAAGTTCAGTTTGCGATAGAGGACTTCGCGGAACACCAGGCGCCAGATGCTCATCAGTGCATGTCCCTTGGATAACGAGCGGCGGGGTTTATCCCCGCCGTCCGGACGGCGGGGATAAACCCCGCCGCTCGTTACTCGAGTCCCTTGCTTTTGCGGATCAGGAGAAAGGACACCAGGCCGACGAGGACGACCCCGCCGGCCGCCGCAAGCAGCAGGTTCCGCACGAGCAGCGTGTGCGAGCCGGATTCGGTGAGTTCCTGCGCCGGCGGAGGTTGTTGCGGTGATTCGCTCTGGCGAGGGGGCGCGATCGCTTCCGGTTGCACCAGGGCGGGCGCTGGAGGATCCGTTTGTGCAGGGGGTGGTGCAGTCTGCTTGGGAGGCGGCGGCAGGGGAACTACGACGTCTCCTGTGGAGAGGGTTATTGTCGGTTGTTGGTCGGCGGGGGCGGTCCAGTCGGCGGCGAACAGGAGATCGACGCCTGGGTTCTGCTCCTTGACCTTGCAGGTGCAGGGCCCAGTGAGAAATTGGGCAACCTCCAGGATATTCGGCGCTGTAATGCCGGCGCCGACCAGTGGCAGCATCCCCCGGCCGCGGCCGAAGACGGCGAAGGCCATCGGTTTGTCGCGATACTTGGGCTGGGTTAATTCCGGTTCGAGACCCGTCAGCATTTTGACGAGCAGTCGTTCCGCCGGGTCGTTGCGGCGGACGCGCAGCAGCGAGAAGGCCAGCTTCAGCGGCGGCCCCTTGGCCGCCAACTTGTCCTCGGGATCGTCGGTCAACTGCGGCAGTTTCAGTTCCTTTTCAAGTTTCGCCAACTCACCCTGGAGCAACGTCGCCGCCGCGTCGTCCTTTGCGCGGTCGCCGCCTTCGAGGAGTATCCAGACCGCTGAATCGCCAGAAACGATGCGGCGGACGACCTCGCGCCGCGCCGGCGAATCGAGCAGGCCCCTGGCGACTTCCGGGGTGAGGCGGCCAGCCCAGACGTCTTCGTGGATGCGGGCGGTATTGGGATAGCGCACGACGAGCAGCGGCAGATCCTGGCTTTTGAGCGATTCGTAGAGTTGGAGACGAGCCTTCTCCGGCCGCTTGGCGAGATCGACCAGCTCCAGGATAACATTCACGCGGGCGGGGTCGGCGTCGGTGTGTTTGGCGAGGGCGTCGGTGAGCGCCTTGTCGGCGGGTGCGAGCGGGCCGCGGTGAAAGACGATCACCTCATAGGTATCGGCGGGCCAGCGTTCGAGGGCGAAGCGGAAGACCGGCACGTTGCACGCCCGGGCGGGGTTGCTCCAGAACAGCAGCGCGAGCAGGGCCGGCAACGCGAGCCGTCCGAATGTGATAGGCATGGGATGCTGTTCCTCCGAAACCGCAACGCCCTGCTGGCCCGTCAGCGCCAGGAGGTTCGCGAGGTTAGTTCATTTGTCGAGCAACAGGGCGACGACCCAACAACCGCCCCCGTGGTTTCCCGGCTCGCGGCAGTGGCTGAGCAACTCTCGCTCCGTGCAACCAGCCTCCTCCAGGGCATCCGCGAGGATCGGCAAATCGGCCCAGCGCCGCTCCTCGTCGATAGCCCGAGCAATCATTGCGACGGCGCCGTCTTTCCAGAGAAGCCAGGCTGGATCAGGCTGCGGTCTTCTGCACCAATCGAGAAGGATGAGGTTCCTCTTTTGCTTGAGTTTGTCGGCCTGGTCGCGGAGGTCCGCAGCTCGATCGAAGTCAGACTCAGCGACCGCCGTTTCTTTCTCCTGGGTGAGCGCCTCGATTTGGGTAGCAAACGGCAGCAAAGCCGCTCGGATCTCTGCGGGGAGGTTCTGGCTGGGCAAATCCTGCATCCGCGCAAAGCCGCTTGCATGACGCCGCGGGTCAATCCCGGGGGAACGCAAATGGTCGCCCAACATGTGCAGCACTTCCTCAGCCACCGCTTCCAGCTTGAGCCCGAGGTTCATGAGGATTTGAGCAGCCACGCCCTCTTGCTCGCGCAAGAGGCCCAGCAGCAGGTGTTCCGTG
>DASPXY010001196.1:0-6062 GCA_035637055.1 Gemmataceae bacterium
CAGACAGGTGAGGAAAGACTTGAAGGCGGCCGCAGAAGCTCTCGCGTCCCCACCGCCTCCCACCCCGATGCGGCGACGGTGGTTCGCTCAGCGGCGCCGGTATACATACAATCAGCTCCTCTATGTGCTTCCGCCCGATGAGTACCGCAATCTGCTCGGACTGATTCCCGAGATCGAGGAGTTCCACGAAGTCCGGTCTGTCGCGGCGGCGTTGGCGGCCGGGGACGCGAGTAGCATCCTGCCCTACCCAGGACGGGTTGTGACCACCTTTTGCCAACTTTGGCCCGAACATCACCCAGGACGCAAGCCCCTGGTGAACTGGCCAACGGCTCCCGGCAGAGCTGAAGCCGAATCTGCCGCCCATTTAGCGCTGGGCCTTTCTATCATCCCGCCTGCTGGGGCACTAAAAGCGATCAGCCGCCATACTCCCGGTGCGCGTATCCTGATCGAATTATGTGGACGGCCGGCTGCTGACCGAACAGCTATCACGTCACTTACCTACCTCGATGAGATGGAGAATCTCTTCCGCGATATCCCCCACGAGGAAGTCCAGCAGTTGATCACGAGGCGTTTCGATGAATCCGAAGATACCGGTTTGGATGCTTTGGCGCTTGGAGCGGCAGGCTACCCGGCCCCTTGGGATCCTTGTCAATACGCCAACTAAAGAAGAGAACCTTGAAGAATTGGATTGAAGCCACTGCGATCGGAGGGTAGAGGCATCACCAGTGAATCGGGTCCTCGGTTGCTCTTGACGCCGCCAGCCAGGTTCCGGAAGATGGCGGCCGGCCAAAGTGCCACCGAGTTGCCCACCAATTCCAGCAGATCCCGACAGCCAACAACGCTCGCTGTCGGCTATCCCACGCGCATGACGCGCACAGCTAAACGTGCTGCCTCGCAGGGCCACAAACCCGCCTGGTTTGCCCTGCGCAAAGCGTCCAGCAGGGAGGTTCCGATGGACAGCAAGCAGTTCGCGAAGCGGCCCCGCCCCACGCCGCCGTTTGACGAATAAACCCCTTTTGTGGTAGGATAAGGGCTCAGTTCTTCAGCCCTCGCCCCTTCTCGACCGATAGACTACCCGCCAACCTTTTGACCGCAGGGCCGCTGACCCGTCCGAGAACCGGAGAGGCGGCCCGCGGTCGTTCTCGGAAAGGAGGTTCCATCCATGTCGAGCCTGTTCAGGTCCGTTACGATCGCCTACCGCGACTCCGGGGGGAAGAAGTGCAAGAAGAGCGACCCCGGCGCCCGCAAGATCCGCATCGTCTCGAAGGTCTGGTACGGCCGCTACAAGGATGCCGAGGGCAACCGGGTAACCGTCCCCCTCTCCCCCGACAAGCAGCGGTCGAAGGAACAACTGGCGAAGTTGATGGCGGACGCCAAGGACAAGGAGCTGTACCCCGAGCCCGAACTGACCCCAGAGGAGGAACGCCTCCGCGACGAGCGCGGCACGAGACACACGTTCATCAGCCGCCTGGCGGAGAGTGGCGTTCACCCCAAGATGGCCCAGATCCTGGCACGCCACAGCACCATCACGCTCACGATGGACTTCTACACCCACCTGAACGTCCACGATCAAACGGTCGCCCTCGAGAAGCTCCCGCCGCTACCCTCACCGCAGAAGCCCAAGGGGGAAGAGGAGAAAGGGCAAACAGGCGCCGCCTGAAAACCCACTTTTTGGTTCGTACCCGGTTCGTACAGACTCCAGTCGGAAAGGGTCGTTTCGGGTCGGGAGTGGGTAGAATAGATTTCGGTGAATGTTCGACGCAAACTATGATACTGACGGGACTTGTCGGCTGGTGTCGCCTTGGGTCTGAAACTACCCGGCCAGGATTCGAACCTGGACAAAGAGAACCAAAATCCGTCGTGCGCAGCGATGAAGTGATTGCAGCTATTGGGGTTGCGGCTTGACCTATTTCCGCCTTGCTGCCGCCTTGCGCCTTGTGGCCGGCTTCAGGCACTTCGGACCTTCCCTTCCTCCTTGCCCTTCTCTCCGCTCCCCGTGGAGAGGGAGGGTAGTTTGTCCAGCGCTCCCGTCACGTCCAGCACGTCGAGATGGGTGTAGTGGTCCATCGTGAGCATGAGGGTGCTGTGACGGGCAAGAACCTGAGCAACCTTCGGGTGAACCCCACTTGCGGCCAGGAAGCTGATGAACTGCCCCCCGCAGGGCGTGGAAGTCGAAGTACCGCCCAGCGTCGTCCTGGTAGGGGATGCCGGCGGCGTCGAGGTCAAGCCTGACCATCTCCGCGCCGGCCTCGGTCCACGTCCCCGGCCACAGCGGTTGTCCCTTCGGCCTGCCGGCGATGTACTGCCGCATCAACTCCGCCACATCAGCGCGGAGGGGCTGCACGTCCTCGCGGCGGTGCTTCGAGTAGCCGGCCAGGACCGTCACGGTCGCCGGCTTGCCGTCGAGAGCGAAGGAGGCAGGCGTCAAACTGCCCAACTCGGAGGCGCGAAGTCCCGTGTTCGCGGAGAGGGTGTAGATCCCCAACCGGTCCGCGCCTGTCAGACCGCGGAACGCCTTGCCGTTGCCGGTCGCCTCGATGAACAGGTAGAAGCCCTCTTCACGGAGAGCTCGCCTGGGGTGGCGAATGTCCACGTCGGCATTCTGCCGGGACAGGTGCGTCAGCGGGTCAACGCCGCTGCGGCGATCCTTCACGAGCCACTTCGTGAACGCTCGGATTGAGGCGAGGTAGTGGTTGCTCGTCTCGATGCCGACACCTCGGCCTCGCAGAGCGAGCAGATTGGCCACCGTCGCGCGGCTGCAGCGCCAGCGCTTGCGCTTGGGGCCGGTCCTCGGCTTGCCGCTGGCCCGTGCTGGTTTCTGGGGTTCAACCTCCGCGGCCAGCAGCCCCGGCGGATCATGCGGCGGACGGAGTCGGGCGAGATCCCGCACAGGCCAGCCACTTCTTCGACCGCCCACCATTCCTTGCGCGGGTCGAGGTCGCCCCCGCTGGCGCCGCGCAGACCGGCAAGGAACTCGACCACGGCGGACGGCTGCACGTCACCTGGCACCTTGAACCGGCACCCCTCGATGATGGCCCGCACCTGGCTGGACGTCTTGGCGACATGCTCGGGGCAGTTCCCCTTCGCGGTCAAGTAGCGGCGAAAGTCCTCGACGTGTTCGGCGAGGGGCCGCATCTTGTGGTCGGCGAAGGGATCGACCAGGCCGACGTTGGCCAGTTCGGCGTCGCCCCGTTGCTTGTTCAGCATGCGCCGGGCCGTCTCCTTGGACTCGGAGAGGGGAACAGGCTTCTCCTGCCCGGCAATGCGGCCATACCACTTCTTCGAGCGTCGCTCGGTGCGGACGGCGCCCGGCGTGTCCTTGGTGACGCGCTGGCCCTCTGGGGTGCGGCTCTTGCCGGCAAGGCGGTACTCAACGATCTTGGGACGGAACAGGTCGGACATGATGGGGGTTCCTCTCTGAGAAGGGGCCGGCCGCCGCGTGCGCTTCTCAGTTCGCAGCACGGCGGCGCGGCCAAAGGATCAGGAGCATTGTGGCCAGTGGAGGCGGGAAAGGGAAGGTCCGTAGGATGAGGCGATCACTCCGGGTGAAACAGCATCTCTTGGATAGCCCCAATGTCCGATTCGGATAACTTCTGCGGTTTCAGTTTCTCGCGAGTGCTCTCCAGTTTGTTTCGGGCGTCCTCTGAAAGAAACTGGAGCCCTGCTTCGGCACGGATTACCGCAATGTCCGTTTCCTTGCCGACTCCTGATGCGTTCTCGGCCATCTTCTTCGCCTCATAGACGAAGTAGACCGCCTCTGCCAGGCTGACGTTGTTGATGCAACAACATCTCGCAAATAAACTCATCTTGGCGAACTCACCGTAGCCTATGACAGCGAACCCGGGTTTGTGCTGCTCGGTCAGGTTCGCCTTGCCGTCGCTTGCCCATAATATCGCTCCTTCTTGGTCTACTCTGGCCAACAGGAAGCGCGTCCGCATCTCACACAAAAAGGCATCCTTTACGGCCGTAGTCAACACGCCGGAGTTGGGGGTTCCACAAACTTCTAATGCTTCAGAGAATGTTTTGTACTTGAGTCTGAACGGTGGAGGCATGGACATCATCGCCTGCTGTTCCCAGAGCACAATCACTGCCTGCTTGACCTTCGCTACAACCTCTTGCGCCGTTGCCTTCGACAGATCGTCCGGTTTGAACTGCGCAAAGAAGTTATCTCCCGGATACTCCCCGCGACGGCAATGGCAACGTTGCTGGTAACAGTGAAGATCTTGCGATTGGGTCCGTTGGAACAGAAGCCAAGACTGCCCGACGAAACGCTCCGGTCGGCTGCGATAACAACCGCTTTGCCGTGGTCGCAAAGAGCGGCAACGCACACAGTCATGGGAGGCTCTGCGCTGGGGTGAGGGTCAGGGAATGAGACGCTGAAGTCGGGTTCACCTGACCGATTGAAGGCGCGCAGCAATTTCCGAATGGTTTTCTTTTGTCCCATGATGTGGTGCGGTAGATTCGGGTAGCAGAAGTGGCATTGGCAAAACTCCTAGCGGGCACTGCCTACCCCTGTCCGCGGGGAGTTTACGCCACGAGCAGGAGCAGGCCAAACCGGGGATCAGCCGGCGTCCCGATACCTTCCTTGTACCCGCTGAAAGCGCAGCGGTCAATCCGCTCTTGACACGGCATCCGGGCGCGGAGTGCTGGAACGCCCCATAGCACGCACAGGACAGCGCCAGGCGAGCGCAGAGGGCAGGGGCAAACCCCCCAGGCTTCCTGCACGCACTGCGGGGCTGCGGGGCTTGCAGGCGGGATTTTGCTTGACGGGGTTGGTGGGGCGCGGGAGCATCCTGCCGTAGCATTGACCGGCCGCGCCCCGACCCCGCGCGGGAGCCTATGTCTGTAGGCGCGGCCAGCAGCTCAACGGTGGCGTTCGGCCACCGGAGGCGAAGGCGATGGCACGCCGTCCAAAGCACCAATCGACCGACCGACCGATGCCATTGCCCCAACCGCCAGAGGAGGAGTTGCAGGCACGGCTGGCCGCGATCCGGGCCGCTCCGGACCAGGACACGCCTCGGCTTGCCCTCGCCGACTGGTTCGATGGTCTCGGGGATCCCCGGGGCGAGATGATCCGGTTGTCGGTCGAACTGGCCCGGGAGCCGGCCGGCTCCTCCCGGCAGCGGGAACTATTCGAGCGGTTCTCCCCGCTGTGGGGGGAGACCGGGGTGCGGTTCGTGGCGTGGGTCGGGGCGCTGAACGAGGAAGGGGTTTCAGCGGTCCCGGACCGCGGGCTGCTCGCGGTGCGGGTGATGAACGGGGTCGATCCGGAGGAGCGCCACGACGCGCACTTTTATGCCGCGGTCCGGCAGGGATGGGCCGGGCGGGTAGAGTTCATCGACAGCGAAGGGAGGCCGTTCCGCGCCTTGGCCCGCGGCGGGTGGCCCTCCCTGCGGTCGGTCCCGGTCATCACCGCTGTCGGCCAGACGGAGACCGAGGACAATGGCCTGGCCGGCGTGGGCGGGCTGGCCAACCTCCGCGAGTTGATCCACGACGACGACCGGGGGCGCGCGTTCCGCATCCTCACGGACGCCGGCCTGGCGCACCTCCGGCGCCTGCCGAACCTGGAGCGGGTGCAGTTGTACGGCCGGTTCACCTGTGCCGGGGTGTTGGGCCTGGCGTCGCTACCGCGGCTCCGACAGCTTGAATTGGACGGGGTCAGCGGCAATCTCGCCGACCTCGCGGCGGAGTTCCGTCGGCTGGCGCCGCGGTGTGAGGTGTCTTTGGCAGAGGTCGGGGCATACGGCATCTGAGCAACTGCTGCACCAGCCGAACCCGGCGCTGCAGATGTAACGGCAAATGTCAAGCCCCGTCTCCGTGATGACGGGCGGTGAGCACAGTTCGCCGGCGCATCGCAGGGCGCACCCCGGACGGCCCGCGTGACGGCCTCGCGTTGCTTCCCTCGTTAACCGTTCTCAACCGTTCCTCTTCTCTGTTCCGCCGGGGGGCCGGTTCGAGCCCGAACGTCTGCACCAACTCGAGCGCCGCCGCCCGCAGCGACAACCCCTGCACCGCGGCCCACAGGTCGATCACGTCGCCCTTGCGGCCGCACTCCTTGGCGA
>DASPXY010001197.1:0-4593 GCA_035637055.1 Gemmataceae bacterium
AGCCAAGCAAGTGCAGCACCGTCGCATGGAAGTCACGGATATGCACCGGATCCTTCACGATGTTGTACGAGAAGTCGTCGGTTTCGCCGTAGATGGTCCCCGGCCGACTGCCGCCGCCGGCCAGCCACATCGTGAAGCAGCGCGGGTGATGGTCGCGGCCGTAGTTCTGCCGCGTCAGGCCGCCCTGTGAGTAAATCGTTCGCCCGAACTCGCCGCCCCAGATGATGAGCGTTTCGTCGAACAGGCCGCGCCGCTTCAGATCCTGGACCAATCCCCAGCACGCCTGATCGACGTCGCGGCACTGGCTCGGTAGACGACCGGCGACGTTCGAGTGCGTGTCCCAGTTGTTGTGATAGAGCTGGATGAAGCGGACGCCGCGCTCGACCATGCGGCGAGCGAGCAGCACGGAGTTGGCGAAGGTGCCGGGGTTGCGAGCGTCGTCGCCGTAGAGGGCGTAGGTCGAGGCCGGCTCGCGCGACAGGTCCGTCAGGTCCGGGACGCTGGCCTGCATACGGAAGGCGAGTTCATATTGCTGGATACGTGTATGAGTTTCCGGATCGCCAACGGTGGCGAAGTTCATCTCGTTGAGCTGCCGCAGGCCGTCGAGCGTGCGGCGGCGCACCTCGGCGGGCACGCCCGGCGGATTGTTCAGGTAGAGGATCGGGTCGCCGCTACTGCGGAAGGCACAGCCTGCGTGTTCACCAGGGAGGTAGCCGCTCTGCCACAGTCGAGCCGAGATCGCCTGCACCTGCTCCTGATTGCTGGGACGGGCGACGAGGACGACGAAGGTCGGCAGGTTGCGGTTGAGCGAGCCGAGACCGTACGACGCCCAGGCACCCAGGCACGGACGGCCGGTGATCTGATTGCCGGTCTGCATGTAGGTGATGGCGGGTTCGTGGTTGATCGCCTCGGTGTGCATGCTGCGGATGAAGCACATATCGTCAACCATGCGGCCGGTGTACGGCAGCAGTTCGCTGACCCACATGCCCGAGCGACCGTGGCGTGCGAAGCGATACTTCGACGGGGCGATGGGGAAACGCGCCTGGCCGGAGGTCATCGTCGTGAGGCGCTGGCCCATGCGGACGGAGTCGGGCAGGTCGCGGTCGTACCAGCCGTTCATGACCGGCTTGTAGTCGTAGAGGTCCATCTGCGGCGGACCGCCGACCATGTGCAGGTAGATGACGTGTTTGGCCTTCGGCGCGTGGTGCGTCCGCGGCGCGGCGGCAGGCTCGTTGGCCTGTGCGGGACTGCCGAGGGCCTTCTCGCCGAGCAGCGAGGCCAGGGCAGCCCAACCGACGGCGTTGACGCCGCGGCCAAGGAACTGCCGGCGGGATTCGTAGCGAAGCCATTCTTGGAAGGTGGCCATGACATTATCTCCAGGTGTTGAGAGTAGGGCACTCGCTCCGCGAGTGCCGATCGACTCGCGGAGCGAATCGACTACTATCGTTGATCGCGTGTGTAGTGAATGTACTCGCCCGGCTGGAGTCTCGCCTGGCGCGGGTTCTCTGCAATGTAAGTCCGGAGGTACTCAAACTGGTCGGCGCTGCGCACGAGGTGGTCGAAGCCATCAACCTCCCAAAACCGCCCACGTTGCCCCAGCACTTTATTGATGTTCACGCCCGTGAAATGTTTCCAGGAGTAAGCCTGTTTCGTCAGTTGTTCAGCATCCGGAAAGGCAACCAGCACGTGGACATGATTCGGCATCACCACAAAGTCAGTCAGGAGGTAGCGCTCGCCATCAAAGTACCTGAGGCTATCAGCGACGATCGTTCGGAGTTCGGGGCGGCGGAGGACACAAGCCCCGTGGCACTCGTCGAGGCAGGCTTCCCAGCGGGCAGACAGTTTGCGGTGGAACCCGTGCTGTTCGGCGAGTGGTAGCCGCTCAAGGGCGGCTTTCCAATCTCCAGCGTGGGGATCAATCCCATGCTGGACCAGCCACGTTTCGCGCTCGCCTAACCACCTCTCTAGCACTTGCTTTGGCATGGAGTCCCAGGTTCGCCAAGTCAAAAAACAGAGTGTTCCAGGTTGCGCCCAATGGGGGAGTCGTCGCTCCGTAACGACGTACTCGGCGTCGGGGTCGAAGAAGCGGAAAAGTACCGGGGAGTCCAGGTTACTCATCGGGGATCCAGTTCTAGGACTGTGAGCGTAGTCCACTCGCTCCGCGAGTGGACCCACCCCAATGTAGTCCACTCACTCCGCGAGTGGACTCACCCCAGACAATTCTGAAGCCTTGGGTCGAGTCCACTCGCGGAGCGAGTGGACTACTCTCATTTGTTGAGCACCTCATCGAGGTTCATTAGCTGATTCGCCGTCATCGTCCACGCGGCCAGCGTCGCCACGTCCAACGTCGGGTCCGCCTGCGACTCGCCCACGACGATCAACCGCCGGGCATCCTCCGGGCGACCGTGATAGTAGGTCAGCAGATCGTCGAAGACACCCTCGACCACCTGCGCTTCCTCGGGTCGCATCGGCCGCGCCAGCAAGCGTCGGGCCATCACGTCGAGCCGACCGACGAACGTCGCCCCGCCCTCCTTCAACGCCGTCTGCGCTAGCTGCCGGGCCGCTTCGATGAGTTGCGGATCGTTCAGCGTCACTAAAGCCTGCAACGGCGTATTGGTGCGCTCGCGGCGCACAGCGCACGTCTCGCGGTTCGGGGCGTTGAGAATGTCCATCGACGCCGGCGGCGCCGCACGCTTCCAGAATGTGTACATGCTTCGGCGATAAAGCCGCTCGCCATTGTCCCTACGATAGTCGCGCGTGTTGCTGCCGATCATCGCGACCGCCTCCCACACGCCTTCCGGCTGGTACGGCTTGACGCTCGGACCGCCGACCTTGGGCACCAGCAACCCGCTCGCCGCCAGGGCGTAATCGCGGATCATCTCCGCGTCCATGCGGTAACGCGGGCCACGCGACAGCAGCCTATTGGCGGCGTCCTTCTCCAGCGCCTCGCGGCTGACGACGGCCGATTGACGATACGCAGCGGAGGTCACCAGCAACTTGAAGAAGCGTTTCATGTCCCAGCCGGATTCGCGAAACTCGACCGCCAGCCAGTCCAGCAACTCGGGGTGCGACGGCGACTCGCCGGCAACGCCGAAGTCGCCGGTCGTGCGGACAATTCCGGTCCCAAAAATCTCCTGCCAGAAGCGATTGACCGTCACGCGCGCCGTCAACGGGTGCTCGGGTTGCAGCAGCCACTGCGCCAGCCCCAGGCGGTTGCGCGGCAGGTCAGGCGAGAGCGGCGGCAGCCCTTTCGGCGTGTCGGCCTTCACCTGGTCGCGCCGCTTGTCGTACTCGCCACGGAAGAGAACATACGCCGTCGGTTCGCCCGCTCGTTCCTGCATGACGTGGGCTACCGTCCCGCGCGATCGCAGCGCCACCTCCTCGGCCTGCACCGACGCCATCTTCGCATTGACCTCGCGATACGGGCCATCCAGGGTGGCCAGCCACCAGTCCTGGAGTTCGCTGGTCTCCTGCGGCGTGCGCTTGTTGGTCGCTTTCGCCAGCAAAGCCGCTGCGCGCGACGAGCGGGCCAGTTGGTCGATGTCGGTGCCCGGCAGGGCGCGACCGTAGAGGCGCACGTCCTGCAGAGCCACGCCCGGCTTGAGGCGTTCGCTGCTGTGGCGCTGGCCGACCTTCAGAGGCACCTTCGTGCGGATGCTCTGCGTCAGCTTGTCGGCGAAGGTATCGACCGGCTGGGCCGTGCCGTTGACGTGGATCTTGATGCCACTCGCCTTGCCGGAGCCGTCGTAGGTCGCAACGAGGTGATACCACTGACCGGGCTGCAGCGGCGTCCGCGTCACCACCTTGAGCGCGTCGTCAGGCCACTTGCTGATGACGTGCATCCCAACACGATCGTTCTCGATCCAGAGATCCCAACCGCGCGAGGAATTGGCGTTATCCATGCGCGCAACCACGGCGCCTTTCATGCCCCGTCGAGGGATACGGACCCACGCCCCGACCGAAAAGCCCTGGTCCTTCTCGAAATCGCCCGCGTCGGCGACCTCGATGGTGCCGCCGGCTTCGAGCGCAAAGGCCTTGGGTTTCACCTTGTCCGCGGTCCAGCCGAAG
The DNA here is from genome assembly GCA_035637055.1 of Gemmataceae bacterium. Classification (GTDB taxonomy): domain Bacteria; phylum Planctomycetota; class Planctomycetia; order Gemmatales; family Gemmataceae; genus DASPXY01. The sequence goes on from DASPXY010001197.1 coordinate 4,069, forward strand.
CCCGACTCAAGTTTCACCGAACGCGGCTTGCCATCGACGGCCAGGCGGATCGTCTTGCCCGATCCCTCGGTGAGCGGGGCGTGCAGTTGCAGACCGGCGGTGGGGGTCAGCGCGGCGACCTGCTCCGCTTTGGCGGCGGCAAGCCACTGGTCGAACGCGGGGCGGCTCGCTTGTTTCCGTGCGTCGGCCTGAGCGCGCAGGGCGCTCAGTTCCTTCGAGATCACCTCCCAGCGAGCACGATCCTCACGCCGCGGAACGACGATCACTGGCGGCGTGTTGGGAATGTTGCCGTCCATCGCCCCCTGCGGGGTGTTGTTGAAGAAGGCCGACATCGAGTAGAAGTCGCGCATCGGCAGCGGGTCGTACTTGTGATCGTGGCAGACCGCACAGCCGGCGGTCAGGCCGAGCCAGACCTGGGCTACCGTCTCGGTACGGTCACGCGCGTACAGCACGAGGTATTCCTCGGCGATGGCGCCGCCCTCGTTGGTCGTGATGTTGCAGCGGTTGAAGCCGGTGGCGATTTGC
>DASPXY010001198.1:0-4942 GCA_035637055.1 Gemmataceae bacterium
AGGCCGCTGATAGTCTACGAGGAGGACCGTGATTGGGTCCGGAACCCAGCCGCCCAAGGCGGCGTCCCACCACATCCCTTGAAACACCGGGCCCTTGCTGCCATCTTCGCCGGGGAGCGCAAGGGCGCTGCCCACAAAGGCGCTGTAGGTGAACCCCATCACCTTCACAGGCTCGGCCGGATCGTCTTTCTGTTGTTTGAGGAAGTCGAGGGTCTCGAAGACAGCGAGTTCCTCGTCCTCGTGGCCGACCGGCAGGTGAACGATGACGCGCAGACGTTCCTCGAACACCACCGCGGTTTCAGATGGGGCGTTTGGATCGACCACCGACCGCTCTCCTGGCTCCGAAAGTCAACGGGGGCCTTGCGCTGCACGCAGTTCGTTCAGCCGCTCGGCGGATGTCTCTCCGGGAAGCGCGACGGGTTGGACAGTGAAGTCCAACCCCTGGCAGCGGAGCGCTGCGACAGCGACGGCAGGGACGACAAGGGTCCAGTCGCCGACGTAGTAGCGCGGCAGGCCGAAGAACGCGCGCTCGTGCCAGAACAGCCGGAGCGCTGCCCGCAAGGCAGCCTTGGTGGAGAACTTGAGGGCGACCTTCTCTCGGTAGGCCGTCAAGTTCGACGCCCAACCGGTAGGGGCGCCGGCAACAGCGACCGCAGGGGTTCCATTTGGCCCCACGCCGACATCCTGGCTGGGTTTCTCTGAGGGTTGCGTCATGGCCTTCTCCGCGAACGGCAAGGCCGCAATCTGGCCTCGTTGTTGGCAAGCTCAGCGCGGCGGGTTCATTCCCACCAACATTGTACTCGACAACTTGGCAGGCGGTCCAGGGATCGAGAACTGGCGTGCTTCAAACAAGCGGCAGAGTGGGGAACAGTTGGCGAGCCGGCACTGGTGATGCGGGACGTTCGGGGGTAGTTCGACGGCGGAAGAGGCGAGCGAGTGGGGCATTTACTTTTTCACCCGGGCGAGCACCTCCTGGGCACCCTTCGTCTCGGTACGCAACGTGTTGGCGAGTGTGCCCCACTCTTGCAGGAACCGGGCCAGTTCTTCCAGTCGGTCCGCGGTGTCGGCATGTACCCACCAGGCGGAAAGGCCCCCCGCGGATAACTCGTTGTCGGCCGTCACCTGCACCAGACCGCCCGCAGCTCGAAAAGTGTAGGTGGTCACGCCCTCCGGTCGCGGCGTCCGCTACGGTTCGCCCAGCTGCTCGCTCAGGTAGTCGAGGACCGGCGGAGCAAGCGGTTCCTCGGGAGCGCGAAGCCACAAGCCGTTCTGGTAGGGTTTCGGGGGCGCCGGCGGAGCGTTCGGCGGCGGGTTCTTGCCGACCCACATCTCGGGATCGTGCCCCTCGCAGGCGATCGGGGTGCTGTCGTGCAGGTAGCCATCGACGATCCCGTTAAAGACGAAGTCGGAGAAGCGGTCGGCAGCCCTGGACCACAGGGCGGGATTGTCCGACTCCACGTCGCACCATACCGGCGGATCGTCCGGACCGGTCCATTCGACCCACCACTGAATCAGGTCGTAACTCTCGATGAGGACGCGCGCAAACCGCCCCTGCCGGCCCTTGATGTTCACCCGGCCGTCGATCTGGGCGAGGACAGATGTGAGAGAATCGGGAGTGGCATAGTAGGATTCATAATTGCCGACGTAGTTGTACCACAGTTGTTCCGTCCACGTCGCCGGGTTGTGCTCCCCCGGGCCAGGAAGGGGACTGTAGACGTGGCCTTCCTCCACCTGCCAGTCCTCGACAGCCGGCCCGATTTCGACCACTCCCTCCCGCGAGTACCAATCCCGCAGCGCTGCCGGGAGCCGGCGGCCAATGCGGGCCTCGGTTGCCTCGATCGCGGCCAGGGCGACCGGCGACACCGGCGGTTGATAATCGAGCAAGTCGAACACGTTCTGGAAATACGAAACCCGACTCGTTCGCGCCACGGTTCGGCCCTTTCGTCCTTGTGGCCCGTTGCAGCAGGCTTGTCTCGTAGGACAGCTCTCCCGAGAGCCGTCCTACCAACACCCCACACTTCGCCTGCAATAGACCACTGAGGCGATATCGCCATGCGCCTCTGTGGCCGCTCGCATGGTTGTTCTGGGCGCACCCCGAACGCAGGGCGAGACGGAGGAAGGCTGTGTGGGCGTGATATGAGATGAGATTCCTCTTCACCTCATTTCTGTCCCTACCTTCATTTTCCCATAGCCCAGCACAACCTACAAGCCCAGCGGTGGTATCGTTCCGGCTTCACTCGCCGTGCTCGGCGAGCAGCCCGCGCAACTCCTCCAATCCCAGCGGCTTGACGCAGTGCGCCCGGAAGCCCGCGGCGACCGACCGGCGACGGTCCTCCTCCTGACCGTAGCCGGTCATCGCGATCAACAGCGCCCCGTCCAGGTCGGGCAGCAACTGCAGCCGTCGCGCTACCTCGTAGCCGTTCATCCCCTGCGGCAGACCAATGTCCAGCAACACCGCCTGCGGCTGAAAAGCCTGGGCCACTTCCAGCGCAGTCGGCCCGTCGTAGGCCACGCGCACCTCGTGTCCGTCCAGGCGGAGCAACTGCGCCAGCGACTCCGCCCCATCGACGTGATCGTCTACCACGAGGACGCGCAACGGACGGCTCGCCGCCGCAGGCACGGGCGCCGTTCCCTCCGTCGGTGCCGCACTGGCCAACGGCAGGCGGACGACGAACTCGCTGCCGCGACCTGGCCCCTCGCTGCAGGCCGCGACACTGCCGCCATGCATCTCCACCAGCCGCCGCACCAACGTCAGCCCCAGCCCCAAACCCTCCTGGGCACGCCCCGCCACCCGATCGGCCTGCGTGAACATCTCGAAGATCCGCCCCAGCATCTCCGGCCGGATGCCGATGCCGTTGTCGCGCACCCGGATCACTCCCTCGGTCCCCTCGCGGGCGACAGTCAACTGGATGCGGCCGCCCGGCTCGGTGTAGCGGGCGGCGTTGTGCAGCAGGTTCGTGAGTACCTGCTCCAGCCGCGCCGGATCCGCCTCGACCAGCAGCGCCTCGCGACGAATGTCCACCTCGAAATGATGGCGCCGCTCCTGCAGGAACGGACGCGTACTCTCGGCGGTGCGCGCGGCTACCTCGGCCAGGTCAATCCGTCCCTTGCGGAGTTCGAGCTTCCCGCGCGAAATCCGCGACACATCGAGCAAATCATCCACCAGGCGCGCCATGTGCTGCACCTGCCGCTCCATCATCGCCCCCATCTGCTCCACCACCGGCTGGCCGGCACCCTCAAGGCGCAGGATATGCACAGCGTTGCGAATCGGGGCGAGTGGATTGCGCAACTCGTGGGCCAGGGTCGCCAGAAACTCGTCCTTGCGCCGATCCGCATCGACCAGGGCGCGCTCCGCCAATTTGTGCGCGGTAATGTCCACGACCAACACGCCAAGCCCCAGGAGTTTGCCATCGGGCGTACGCACCGGGTAATGGCTCGCCAGCCAGTGGCGCTCCTGACCGGGAGCGGCCGCGGTCTGTCCGCTGATCTCGCGCGCAATGCTCGGCACCCCTGTCTCCAGGACGCGGCGGCAAACCGGCTCCAGGATCGCGCGGAACTCGGGCAATAGTTCCCACGGTCGCCGCCCGGGATACTGCTCGACGGGAATGCCATCAATGGCCGCCAGCGCCGCATTGACACGAACGAAACGGCAGTCCGGGTCGAGGAAGCCGACGCCGATCGGAGAGCACTCCAGGAGGGTATCGAGGACGGCGCGCTCCGCCTCCAACCGCGCCAGCAGTTCCTCACGCTCACGCTCGGCGCGGCGCGGCTCGGTCACGTCACGGAAAACGAGCACCACCCCGGTGATCCGGCCGCTCTCATCCCGAATCGGCGCGGCACTGTCATCGATTGGCCGCTCGGTTCCCGCACGGGTCCGCAGCAAGCTGTACTTGGCGAGACTGACGATTGCCCCCCTCCCCTGGACCGCAGCGACGGGGTTCTCCACCGGCAGCTGGGTAACCTCATTGACGACAACAAAGACCTCTTGTAGTGGTTTCCCCGTCGCCTCGGACAGGGGCCAGCCAGTGAGCGTTGAGGCGACAGTATTGAGGAACGTGATCCGGCCTTCAGCGTCGGTGACGATCACGCCGTCGCCAATGCTCGCCAGGGTCACGCGCAGCTGCTCGCCCTGGGCGCGCAGCGCCTCGGCCAGCACGCGGACGCCCGCTCTGCTCGACTGCAACAGGCCAATCAGGACGCTTGAGAGCGCCGCGATGACGAGGAAAAGCAGCAGACGCAAGCCGCTGCGCGGCTCGTCAAGCTGCAAGGACCAGACCGTCGGTACCAGGAACAGGGCGAACGTCCCGCTCAGGGCGGTCGCCAGCAACCCCGGCCCGAACCCGCCGTACCAGGCGCTGAACAGCACGACGATCAGGAAGAGGAAGAAGGGGGTGGCCTGGAACACGGCCGGGAAGAATACGGTCAGCAGGACGGCTGCGGCGGTGCAAAGCAAGGCCACAGCGTAACCTGTCAGCGGGTGGGGTGAACTGGTCCGCATGTTCCGACCTCATCGGCGGAATCGGCTTTCAGCGGCGGGACCGGAGGTCAGCGGAAGGAAGGGCAGGATTCTTCCTGGCCTCGGACACCTGCCGCCTGGGCATCGGGGTGCAGGCAGTCATCGCCCTGGAAGGAGAGGGGTCCTACAGGAACCAAGATCACTGCCCGACGGCAGGCAGGGGCATTTGAGCAAATTTGGTTTGCCCAGCTCATCATGAGACGAGGCGTCCTTGGTGATTCTATGAATCGGCTCGCCCAGATGCCAGCTACGATTCCATCCAGGAGGAGGAACCGCAGCCAGCGCAGGGACACGCCAAACCGGGTGGCGGGTGACGGGTGGCGGGTGACGGGAGAAGTAGGGATGCCGTCTCTGCTCCCGCCACGCGCCACCCGTCACCCGCCACCCGTCACCCGCCACCCGCTCTGTGGTTCAACCAGGAAAAGC